>JAQBQB010000027.1 GCA_028287235.1 Gemmatimonadota bacterium
CTAATTTCGCCATGCGTCGCTCCGCGCCGGGGATCGGCAGCGGAGGATGCCCGCCCGGCGGGCATCGTCAAGCGACTGCGGGAATTTGGGTGTTCACACGTGCGGGAATTTGGGTGTTCTTCTACACCACGCCGTACTTCGAAGCCGGAAGAGCTGGATCCGCGCTTTCTGCCCACGGTGCACCGCCGGCTCGGCGAGCTTTACCGCCACCGGGGTGCCGCGCGGCGCGCCGCGGAGCACAAAGCCGCGTTCAGCGCGCTATGGACGCCGGAGGCGTAGGGGCGGCGATCCCGAGCCTAGAATAAGAACGTGCGTACTCTACGTTGTGGCAGGACCGCAACATTCCGGGACAGATTACGCCGCGGTCGTGTCAGCGAGCGGGCGGCTTGGCCGGCGGATCGAGGCGTAGGACGCCTCCGGCATCGATCGAACCATCGCGCACGCGGTAGAACGCGCTCGCCTTCTCGCTCAGTTTACGACTGAGGCGCTGTTCGCCGACGTTGGGAACGAACGGACCATCGCCGAGTTGGCGAAGCAGTTTGACATGCATCCCGGCTAGATCACCGAGTGAAAGGGCACCGGTACGACTCGGTGCCGGCCGCGACCACTGGCATCGCTCGCTACCTCACCCTCTACAACACGCTCCGGCCGCAGTCGCGCTTGAACGACCGTAGCCCCCGACGGCGCGTACGTTGGCTCACTTCTGGAGACCGCCGCATCCTAGTCCCGCTCGCCGATCCACTTAGCCAACCGGCTCAGGCGGTACAGAGAACCGGAGCCACTTCTCATTGTAGAACACGGGTGCGCCGTGTGAGCGTCATGCACGGGGGCGGTGCATTAGAGTTATTTAACTGCGCTACAAGCGCTTGGAGTCGATCGGCAGCTTCGTCAATCGTCAATGCGGTCGTGTCGATGATGGGTAGGCCGAGGAGGTTGGCCCGCTCGCGCAGGCGCGCGGCCCAGTTCTCCATACGGGCAGTCGCCAACTCGGGCTGGCCTCGCGATCCACGCAGGCGGGCCGCGCGCACGTCATCGGCGCAGTCGAAGAGAATCGCATGTGGATGCCACGACGTGCCGGCGCCGAGGCGAACACGCTACTCGGGCGCGTTCGAGCGTCGAGGACTGCGACTCGGACGTCGCCGTCGAGAGAGCGAGTGTCCACAAAAACGGGTCAAGCGCGGCCTCAGCCTTCGCGAGCTGCCGGCGGCGGTGGCGTATGCGCCGCAAAATGCGACGCGAGTGACAAGAGTGACTCGGTGACCCGAATGATGAATTGGGCCTCCGAGCGCGAGTAGGTCAGATGGCTTCCGAAGTCGTGGTGAACAAAACTGGCAAGCTGTTTCACCTTGGAAAGCACACCCGCGTATTCACCCCCCCGTTTATCACCGGCGGCACGAATAAAGAGATCCTTCAACGCTGAATCGGACCTCCCCGGGCTGAGATCGTGTCCCGCGGCCTCGAGGACTTTTCTGCAGAGTGAGACTGCCTCATCGTACTCGCCTTCGGTAATCTTCAGACGAGCCTCTCTCACGCGCTCAATGCCGCGACGAAAGTATTCTCGCTCAGCAGGGCCGTATTGAATTTCTACGATTTCATATTCGCCAACACCCGTTGCCTTCAAGAAATCGAGCCAGGTCTGTTGCTGGACGTGAAGTTCGATGACGGGAACGCTGAGAACTAACTCGGCCGCAGCTGCGACTGTAGTCGGCCATATTTGAAGCCAAAATAGCGGAGGGGCGCCGCCCCGCCGGCGTTCAATAAGCTCGAGGCGATAGGGATCCAGCTCGCACGCCAGCTCAACCTGCGTGTCAAAGCCTTCCGGCGACGAACGAAGCGCTCTTCGTTCGCCCATCCGCGTAAGAATCGCCAAACCGTCACTATGCTGCCCGAGGCGGAGCTCTCCGTGAACATCGGGGATCTCGATGGGTCTCGGCGCTTCAGAAATGCCCGACGGTTGATGTCGCAGCGAGATGCTGATGCGGAAACAGAGCCGCGGATAGACCGCAGAGCCGGCGTAGAGCGTGTGAACACGAACGGTTCCTACCACCCACGATCCCGCCGAAATATCAGATTCGCCGATGCTAGGCATTGTTGAGTAGTTGGTCGTCAGCTCCGACTGACTCAGCTGCGGCCAAGCCAAGTAGGAGCGCGCGCGGAGCCGGCCCATTCAGAAAATTGACTATCAGTCGCAGCATTCCCTAGCGGGGGTTCGTGATCTCGAACGTCAGTCTGGAACGTGCTGAACACGCTCGGAGTCGAACTGCGACTTGCACGCATGACACACCTGCGCGTTCCAGTTGCTCGTGTCTTGCACTAGTGGACGTTGACGGTGCTCGACTTCCCAGCACCTGAGACATAATGGTGGGCCCGATGGTTGGCCTTGGGCGTTCACGCGATACACTGCGTCGAACCTCCGCACAACCGAATCCTTACTCTCAAAAGCCTCTTGAAGTGCGCTTATCGCTGCGTCCTTTTCCGCTAGAACGTCCTGCGCCTCTACCAACTGAGTCTTTGCATCCGCTAATGCCAGAAGAAGGTCCGCCAGCCTGTTCTTAGTCTCTGCTTTGTCGAGAGCCGAATCCGACTCGCGTACGAGTTTCACGATCTCAATGGCTGTCTTCACGCTGCCTATGGCAGCTGACAGGCTCGCAACATCAGGCATTTTCGACTGAGGAAGAGGTTGAACGACTACAATCTTGAGAATGCACGCGTCCAACTAACGCCTTAGATCAGCCGCAGCCGAGTCAAACAACAGCGTTGCACCAAGCGCAACGCAACTCCCCAGATCGGCTGCGATCTTGCACCGGTTTCGCGCATATTAGAGTTCTATGCTACGCGACGTTCGAACGCAATAGGCGCCCGATAGCCGAATGCAGGTGCTAGTGGTTATACAGCGCCGATGTCATAGATCGCCGTCGGACCGCGGCGCGTGAATACGGGAACCCACGCGTGAGCGGGGCCTTGAGCGAGTGAAAGAACAACTCGGAGTGAATGTATGCACAACTTTGGTGCAACTTCCCGCGCGGGCTTCCTAAGTCGTTTTTACGGTTCAGCGATCGTTACTAGGCGCTACGTGAGATACTTGCGACCGGGCTCGATGCGCTCCAACCGCGCCGAGCACAAGGTGCGGACGCAGGAGCGTATGCGTGCTGTGTCCGATTCTCGGCAGTCGATGTAATTTATGCTCCGCATGTAGAGCGGCACATTCGCCGAACGGAGGTAAATCGGCACGAGAACAGAATCATTGCTCTCGCGGTGACGTATTCGTGCAAGATTGAATTCTTCCTTACACATTCGCGACTGCACATAGGATGGAGAATACAGCGCGATAATCTTCCGACTGCACTCAATTGCTTCATCAATTCGCGACTGCCACGACGCACCGGCGCTAATGCTGATTCTGTCGCGAAAAACGCGAACCCGAGGCGCAGCCTCGACAAGGGCATTCATCAGCTGATCAACCGCGTTAGTATCGTCGTGCGAGTAACTGATGAAGTAGTCGAACTCAGCATCCCGGCGGTCCGAAATATTGGAAGGTCGGCCCGTCACGCCAGCGATCTCGTCTTGGAGCGTGTGAAAGACCGCCTCAAGTCGATGCGCCATCGTCTCCGAATGAACGACGATCTTAACCGTGTCGAGAGGCATGCCATTTCCTAGCCACCAAACTGCGGCCCGGAAAAGCGACTCGAACATCGCTACTTGATCAAATTTTTGATCTCCGGAGGCCACAACGGGCATAGCCACGGACCTTATCGGCGTATCACCAAGGACGAATGGCATGAGAGCGGAGAAAATATCCATAGTCAGCTCAGCCGGATTGCCACGGACAAGGCGTTCGAAGCAAAGTAGACGACGGAAGCCGACAGTTGGAAATTCTGGACCCAAGTCTTTTGAAATCCAGCAGGAGAAGGACTCGCGAAGATCCTGCTCCTTCTCTGACGCAAGGCGTTGAACAGACATGCCCCTGCGGACAAGTGCTCCGATCAGCGACGTCGGTGTGGGTGCGTAGTCACCGGGGAAAGCCGAAACAACAAGGCAATCAACGGCGTCAGCAACTGCGAGTGATGCGAGATCACCATGAAGAAGTTGTAGCGACTTTGTCGTAGCGCCGTAGGCGATAGAACATTCTGCGAGAAGTTGCATCGTGGTTTTCGAGAGGCATGCACTAGGGCGCGCGTAACCCTCAGATCGGTCGCGAGCTTGCACCGGATTCGCGGACATTGAAGTTCAAGCTTCGCGACGGTCTGAGGCAATAAAACGATTGCTAGCCGACGGCCAAACGAATCACAGCTATTGTGGGTACCGCAGATAGTTGGACGAATGCCCGTTCAGTGCGCACGCGCAATAGCTGGGTCCTCTATGCGGCCGCCGGAAGACTTACGCTAGTCCAATCGTACCGACCATTACGCGAAGCTGCCTTGTAGTAACGCGCACGAGCGCGACTACCTCACTCTTCTCGCGTACCGGCTCAAGGAGACGATCCGTTCTGATCGTTAGATGTGTCACGAGACTGTCATCCTCAAGTAGGCAAAACAGTGGCTCCTCCTCAAGGGCGACTGGATGAGCTTCCTTGGGCAACGCGTTCGGCTCAGATGGGATCTTCAACGCATCGAGCAGAGTCTTGATGCGGTTGTCGATGTCGCCACTTTGGTTCAGCAATGAACCGGGGGGTTCCGGTCGCAAGAGCAAGATGTCCAACTCAGCAACGAGCTGGAGTTGTTCAGTAACTAGCGGCGCGAACCGAAAATCTCGTACGGGCTTAATAAGCCAGAAGTTCTGCCCGATTCTCTCCGGGCCAATCATCTGCTCGAACGATTTCAGAGGGTACTGAGTCCACAGCTTTTTGAGCTGCACGTGAAAGTGCTTCCGAAGTGCGTGTTTTTCGGTCGGGCCGCGGTTGGCGCGCAACGGGCCACGATAGTGGAGGACAAACTCCATGGCTGGCGAAGTCGATGATTGTTTGACAGCCTCAGGAAGCGGACAAATGTGAGCTACCAACGCCGAGGCATTCGAGATCGTTAGGCAAATTGTTTGTCAAATTAGGCGTACGTTATACCGCCTGACTGAACGCAACGAACTCACCGAACATACGCGTAACCAAATCGTCGAAGTTGGCCAGCTCCTCAAACTGCGCTCTTCGAATCCGTCGTTGATTTGGACGTTCCTTCTTTACACCCTCCGCGTTAGCACGCGTGAATTTCGCCACTGCGAAGGACGAGATGTCAGGAAGCGGCTCGCCTGGCTTTCCGCCGAACCAGAGAAATGGGCCGCGTTGCATGGTGAGGCGGTCGAAATGGACCCCAGTACGCAGGCACTGGGCTTCGAAAGGAGCTTGAGACTCGCTCTCACCGATCCCGTGGCAGCTCCCTCAAATGAGGACTTGAGCTGGACGTGCCTCACAATTCCGTTTGCCTCCAACACGATGTCGTATCCGCTGTCATCCACTTGAGGCTTAAGCACCTCGAACTGAGGAATACCCCGAAGCCAGAGTCGACGCATAATCTCTCCCACTAGGAGATGCTCGATTAACATCTCCCGATACGACGAGAAAAGTGTGTCCTTGGTCGATGTCACAGTCGAGTGGCTGATTGGTTATCCAACGCCGGAGCAAGTCTGCAGACGCGTCACGTCAAAGCGGTGAAGGTCGTTCGTAGGAGGATGCTATTGCGACACTAGATATGAAACGCCTGGTTGTCTAGCGCCGCAGCTAGGGTGTAATGGGCCACGGCCACAGTGACCTAAGGTACGACAATTCAATCAGCCCGTTCTCAGCTTCAGCGTCCGTTAAGCCAACCGCTCCGCGATGTCGGGGATCGCGGGATTGATAGCCGTCCAACAAAGGCGAGAACTGCTCGCCGTCGGACAGGACTTAGTGCCGTTCAGACAGCGGAAAGCCGCCTCTCGATCGCTCGGATGGTGTGTGGCGGTGCAAAAAACGAACTGCGACCGGAGTTCAAGAACCGCGACGTCAGTGCCAGACCTTCAAAAACTAGTGCGGTGTGGTAGGCCATGCTCTCGTGACTGTTCTCTGAGTGAGACTAGCAGGCGACATTGTGGCAATTGGGGCCGGCCGGATGGTACGGCGGTGGGATCCTTCTCTAAGCAGCTACAACGCGTGCTCGCTGAATCTCCGCCAGCATTACCGGCGACAAATCAAGCGTGTCCAACTTGGCCGCTGAGATCCAATTCGAGGCTGCATCCATGTCCAGATCGTCTGCCGCAATAATTTCCGACAGGCGTATCGCGGTGGTGCGCGACAGTCCAAGGCCCATTAAGGCGATCTGCGTTCCTTGGGATGCACCAAATTCAAGCCACATGCTGAGGCGGGGAATTTCGGCGGCGCGGTTGGCTTCGCCGAGTTCCCGAAGATGGTACCGGAGAACATCCACGTAGCAAGACGAATACTTGGCGAACCGGAATCGCGCGTACTCCTCCACATCGCGCATGGTGTCGCGGATGACTGCCGCGAGAGTCTTGCCGCGCGGAACCCAATAGTCCGCTGCCTCGGAAATGATCCGCGCCAGCGGATGACCTCGCATCCAGTTGACCACAAGGATCGCATGAGGCCAATTGAGTCGCTGGTGGTCGCCCGACAGGTAAGTGCTGATGCGTCCAACGACTCTTACGTAGCGTTGTGCCGCTGCCGGGTCCTCCGGAAATGCCGGAATCAATTCCTCAACTTCGGAACCCTTTTCCCGGAAGTACTCAAGAAGGCGTTGCTGCGCGATCGGACTGACACCCGGATTTCGAAAGACAATATCCGCGGGGAGTTCGGAACGTGCAAAAACGCGGGCACAAAGCCCGGTGAGTCGGTTTATGAAGGCGGCGGAGTACCGTGCGGCCTTTGGGGAAGCATCGAGCGATCCATGACGAAGATGCTCACCGTAGAAGTAGACGAACGCGTGCTCCAGCGGAGCGGGATCATAAGCACTGCGGGGCGTGTCGTCCTCGATGTATTTGAGAAGTTCATCGCCTCGCTGCGAAACCACGGTATCAACGGTGCGAGTTATGGGGTAACGCTGTCTGATGCGCGGCGGGCGCGATTTCCAAACATGCTCATCTTCCGGGTCTACACAAACGACGTTCCCCTGGAACTCCTTCCCTAAGCGGCCCGCTCGGCCAGCGAGATTCCAAAAGTCCATCTCCCCCATGGGCGTGTTGCGCCCTTTCGTCGGACCTCTTACAAAGATCGACTTCGCGGGGAGGTTGACTCCCTCGACGAGGGTAGAGGTGCAGACTAAGAAACGAATCTTGCCGCTCTTAAAAAGGCGCTCGACCTCCGCCCGGATTATCAAGGGCATGTTGCCGTAATGGAACGCAACCCTACGTGTCAACGTCTCTGCGAGCGCATACTTTCCATGAATGACATTTTTTGTCAGGTCGATTAGGGCCTGAACCTCTGGGTCAACCTCCCCGTTTGGTCTCCCCTGCATATCCCACAGAAGCTGTGCAGCCTTTTCGGCGGCGGCCGCACCCTCAACGTATACCAGCGACCCCCCGCCATCGGCGTCGGTGAGATTGTGGGCAAGCATAGGAAGACGCTTGCCGACAGTGGTGGGTCTGCTGGGCAATGTGAGTTGACCAAGCTCTATGGTTGATTCACCGATACACTGTGAGAGTGTCCAATCGCGAGTATCGTAACCCGTTTGTGACACCCACAAGAGATTCTGGTTTACTGCGATTTGCTCTGATGCAATGGTTTGGGTGGTCGTACCGACTGGAGCGTCCTCTAGAAGCAATTCAGCGTTTGAGGTCATCGGGCTGGCGAATATGACTCGAACTCGAGGCGAACGCCGTATCACAGCATCGAGCACATCTTGTAGCAACACGCCGCGAGCCCCGTCTCCTACCTTCTGCGCTTCATCAACGACTACGATATCGGGCGTGAATTCCGCCGGCGCCTCAGACTGGAGCAGATGGAATCGCTCCTGGGTAAAGACAAAGACCATACGTCGATTGCGCCATTCATTTGGGAGTTGGGGCACTGAACTGACTAGCACCCCTGGCAAGTTACCAAGTACAGATCGCAAGTCGCCTTCCATCTGCTGAATCAGCGCGCGCGTTGGTACTATGAAAACCACGACCGAGTGCGTTCGTGACGCAACGAATGCGCGAACCAGTTGAAGAATCGCGTAGGTCTTACCCGCAGATGTCGGCGCAGAAATGCTCAGCCACTCCGCTTCGCGTTCGGCCTCAAAAACCTCCTTTTGGAACCGATTGACTCGCCGTACGGTCACCCCGTCCGCATCAAGCTCGGAATAGCGAGCGGCGCGTTGCAGTGCGTCGAGTCGCAAGGGCAGCGGAAGACGTGCGATGGTATCCCTGCCGACGAGTTCTCTGTCCTCGGCCAGTCGTAGAGTGGGTGTGTTCGTTAGTTCATCAAGTACAACGACCGCACCTGCCCTTTGGATCTCGGTAGATTCTGGTTGGGCGAGGACGTAGTGAGCGACTCGGAGTGCGGCATCCTGGCAAGCAGCGTCATCGGACAGGGCAAGAACGCTTGCACACGTCAGCAGGTAATTCGTGTCCGCCGGCGGTCGAGCAAATACGTGCGTGGCTTTCGACAAGAGCGGAAACTGCGCCGCTGTTGTCCACAACGTGATTAATTCGAGCGCTTGGCGAAACGCGGGAACTTTGAGTAGCCGAACCGAAAGGTCGCTGTCAGCCATGACCAAGCTCCCTCAGAAACGCGATGCGGAAGTCCTGAACGGACGGAAACGGTAGGAGAAACATTTCTATCTCGATGCCATCGAGGGGACTTGCCTGCGTCAATAAGTCTTCGAGGGTCCCAATCCAGCTGTCCAGCTCCGCCGACATCTCGTTGAGCAAAGTGGTAACATCTTTTTGGTTCGGCGACGTGGGGTACGCGATATGGTCGAAACCGACGAGGCAAACGCCGCGAAAGGTAACAGAGCGATAGGACGCGTCGTCCGGATCGAGAAACCGCAGAATCGCGTCGTTCAATTCCTCATCCGCTAGGTCGAGGCCGTCGCGTACGAGCTGCAGGTCTCGCTCGAACGGCGATTCGGAGCCACCGTCGGAGCAGAGAAATGGCTTGATATCTGTAAGGCACTTGCGAAGAGCTTGGCGGAAGTCGCCGTACAATTTCGACTCTCCCCAATACAGTGCCAGCCGATCAGAGGCCTGGTCAACTCCGACATGGATGCCGTCGATTCCATGGACGTGCATCTCCGTACTTGTCTTCAATGACATCTTGCAGAAGAGCTGCGGCAGGCGAAGGAAGGTCTGAACCAGGACATACAGAAGTAGCTCGCCACCTTCCCCGGTTGTCGTCGCTTCGACGAAGAGTGTCTCAGCTCGTTTCCGAAGCGCTGCCACATTGGCGGCGGTATTGCCGCGTCGATCACGGTCTTGCGCCTTCAGCAGTTCCGTGCGCGGGATTGCGAAATCCACGACGCGATTCGCGATGAATCGGGCCAAATCACCGGCGCGAGGTAGTGACCGGCCATCCAGTGCGAGAAGCTTGCAATGGACTCGGGCGCGCGAATTGGGAACACCGATTATTTCGCCTACCGGTATCACATAAGCGTTTAGGTCGCTGGCTTCGCCGCGAAGCAGAGCATCAATGCGCTCCGTGAGCGGGTTAGGGATTCGACTCACGCTCTAAGGCTGTGGATTGAAGTGAACGCGCACCACCCGGTTCGCGCGCCTGCTGCGACTCCGCGCTAAGTTCGCCGTCTTCACACGCGTCTCGAATCGCCCATTGAACGCAATAGCAGCTGCCCTCGCCAGAAAAGACAACTTGCCAACTTCGATGTGCTTTGCAACGAACCCGGCCCATGACAGTTGTGTCGTGCGCTGTGCCTAAGCTCAGGTGCGCGGCGAACCAGATGAGAGCGCGCGCGGAGCCGCGTGCAACTCCGCAGAGTCCGAAGATTCTCAGCACTCACTACATACCCTTCCGGTTGAGGCCGTGTCCTGGACGAATGTCCCGACGAATGGCGCCGCGGAGATCATCCAAGATCGTTGAGTAGTGCTCTCGTAGGCGCCCATTTTCTTCGATACGTGCTTCGATCGCGGCGAGGTTTGCCGGATTTGTAGCACGCAATTCCAAGAGGCCCTCTTTTCCACGATAGAATTGTTCGAAGTCCCCGATGGCGTCACGAAGCCCTAGAAGATGACGTGTGTCGATGACTAGTTGATTGCCATAGAGAGCAGTCTGAGCGGCTTCGAGCCGCCGGCCAAATTCATCGACCCGTTGCCGAGTCGCTCGGTCCCAGAGTCGATCGGCCGCAACCCGCAAATCGGCTAGCGCTTCCCAAATCTCCTGAAAGGCCCCGAACTGTGCTTCTTCAAAACGGCTAGCCCGCGCGGCGCTCGCTTCGAGGTCTGACTTGAATTCCTCAAGCGCCTCGGATTGGGACCGCTTAAATCGTTCTATAGTCGCGTCTATCGTCAATTTCCAAAGCGCTGCAAACACTGCGGCACAGACCGCGGTCGCCCCTCCTGCCGCTATCAGAATGGCAAACACATTGTCGCTCACGAGTGGTATCCTGTCCCACCCATGGTGGGGTAGCGCCGTTGCCTCGAAGAAGTGCGGAGCGGCGCCGCCAGAGCGCGGCGTAGTCGATCCGGTTGTGGACGAGAGAAACGTTCGCCCAATCGCCGGTCGTTTGTGATCAGATCTCGGCGTGTGACAAACTGATACTCTTGTCAGCTTCGGTGTTCCGTTCTATGAAATACTCACTCTCCCGACACTCGCCCATGCCTGATGCAGAATCAAGACTGGCTATTTCCGTATTTCGTTCACTAGCAGGCCTGAGTGATGTCTAACCCCCAATTCTAGCTCGGAATATCATCCCAACTGCTCAAGCCGACAAGAAGGTCGCCGTCGGCATCGGCATAGCGCACCACGCCGTGTGAACAAAGTCCAATGCTACGATACTGATGGCGGAGACTTGATCGACGCCAACAATTTGACCGAGAACTGTCCAACACCAGGTTTCGGGCCTTCAGCCATAGACGATGGGACTTCGATTTCGAAAGTGCCCTCCTCGCCGACGTTAAGGGCACGAATGGATGCTTCCAGCCCGTCGAGAGTATCGCCTCGCCCGAGAACGATGTCGTACTCCGAGCCGTTGCTGGCGACGTCCCGCCTTTGGATGAAAACCCGGACGCGATCGCCACTTTGAGGTTTGCCGAGACTGTCGTCGAGGATTGGGTGCTGGAACGACTTCAGATCGACGCCGCCACCGACATCGCGGCTTCGCTCATTGAAGCGACGCAACACTTCGACGATTCGCTTTGAAAGTTCGGAAGCGGCGAAACTCGTGCCGGAAGCCGAGGTCTTACTCTCATCGGCGCCCAGTCGCAGCTCTCGGACCTCTTCGATCGCACTATCGGCCGGCTTCCTGTCGAGGTACTGAAGGCCGAACTGCATAAATCGATCTGCGGAATACAAGTGCAGATCCACGTCAGCTCGGTCGCGGATTTCGCGCAACAGCTCAGGTCTAGCGCCAAGAGTGCGGCCCTTCACCCGCCACCACCAATCGTCTTTCACGTCGTCTGTAACAAAGACGATTGGTCGCTTGGATTCACACGCGTGGGCAATGATTTCCTCCCAGATGATGTAGTCACCGAACTGCTCGTCGCCGGGTTTCTTCGAGTCTTTGTAGCCCGGAGGAATCTGTTTGTCGTATCTGTCTCGACCACGCTTGAGTAACTCTGGCAGCGCATCTACCGCGAAGCCTTGACCAACGCGGCCGTCAAATAGCTTATCGAGTTGGTCTCTCACCGCATCGTTCTGCAGCAAGTCGGGGTGAGCGTGTTCTGCCTCTTCTAGCTCGCCTACAATCGTACCGGCTGTGTGGCCGATCCGGTCGAGAAAAGATTTCAGGTCTACTGTGGGATGTTGCCCACGTGAAAGGAACTCACGAAGGTCTTCAGACAATCGCGGCCGAACGGCCGCAAACGCCTCTCGGGCGGCTCTATAGATACGCAGCTGATCAAGAATCACATCGGCGCGTCGACGATGGTACTCGGCTGCGACGTGCTTCGGTAACCACAACTGGTTCTTGAATCCGTTGAGAACCGAGAGCAGCTCGTCGCGCGTTGCTGCTGAATATCGATACAGATTCAAGAGGACGTTGGTATCGACGACGATGTCGGCATTCGACCAGAGCTCGTCAATCTCTTTGCCGGTCGGAAGGTAAAACTCGCTAAACGACTGTCGCATTTATCTGCCGCAAATGTGAGAACGCGTCGCGAGCTTCATCCGAGCTGCAGCACTTGGCCGTGTTCGGATGACTGTTGCGCCTAACGCAGCCTAGGCAGCGATCTTACGCGACTTCCGTAGAGAACACAATACGCAATCACATACCAGTTTTATGAACCACGGCTTGGCCCAGGATCTCGTAACTACCGATACAGTGCAGCATTTCATCCAAAGCTTACGCCATTTCTCGCGTGGAGACTGTCACGCGAATTCCCAACATTTCTCTGAGCCCGCCAGCTCCACATACAGCAGCGCCGCCGCAAGCCTTCAGCTCGCGGCGGCGCTCTGTTTTCCTGTTCCCTCCAACATCCTACCGCAGATCCAACTTCCTCCCCGCATTCAAATTATCAAAGTTCAAAAGCGTATTCCAAACCATCGGATACGTCCCAATGGTCTCCCCTCGATAGATAGGATTGATCGAAAACATCACAACATGCCCCTTGTCGAGCGGCGAATCCACAACGGCCGCGCGCTGCGCGATGTCCGCTCCCCCACTCAACAGTCCGGACACCAACAGCTCATTCTGGTTTGCATATCGCAACGCCACTCTGGGTCGCTGATCCACAGGAATGATATTCAAAGGATTCCGCAACGCATCTTCCGTCGGAATCGCATACGCCCATGCAGCGACAGGCGCGACCACCGGCGCCATGAACCGCGGCTCCAACGCCGGCCGACCCTGCACCTCGTCGCGATCATCGGCCTGACCTCGGCCCGTCTCGCGCGCGCCGTTACCACCGCCGAAACGGCCACCACCACCCCCACGCCCACCCTTGGTGGCACTGACGTTGAACGATTCGCCGTCGTTCGTATACGCGGCGATGCCGTCGGCAATGCCATACACGATCGGCGACGCATCGTCGACGATCCGCGTTTTCAAGAACGATCCCGTCACCGTCCCACGCGCCGCGGTGTTCATCGACACGCCATTCGACAGCCCCATCTGCACCGCGAAGTCACTCGCGCCAACGGCCGTGAGGAACACGCCGCCGTTCTTCACGAATTTCTCGATGTTCTCGAGGCCCTCCCAGCCCATGCCCGGACGCATGTCGTCGGTCGACGCGATCTTGCCGATGTTCGGCGTCAGCTCCGTCGTCTTCCACGGAATCGGATTGCGCCACATCGGCATTCCCTGAATCACGCTCTGTGGGTTGCCGCCGCCTGGTCCAAAGATGATGACGTCGTACTTGCTGTTCAGATTCGCGTCATGCGTCACGTCCTGCGTGCTGATGTACGTGTACGGCACCTGATTCGCGTCGAACGCGTAGCGCCACCAGCCCTCGGTCTGCGTGCTCTGCCACGTGTGCATGATAGCCACACGCGCCGCGCGCGCGGGATGCATCTTCACGCTCGGCGCCGCACCCGTCGCGATGACCTTGACGCCGAGCAGCTTCGCGGCGGCGTCGACGTCGGACTGCGACGCGTTCTTGATGACGTACGAGCCGCGGTTGAACTTCTGACCGTCGGCGTCGAACGACTCTTCCGTCGCCTGCCAGTCGGCATCCTTCAACTTGTAGCGCAGCGTGACGAGCGCGTTGTCGCCGTTGTTGTTGACGAGGAACGTGCTGCCGCTGCCGGTTACGCCGCCCGGCGACTTGATCTCACCCTTCACGAGATCCATCGCGACGGTCAGCACCTTGGGATCGGTGACGCGCACGGCCTGTACGTTGAATCCTTCCGGGAACGTCCAGCCGGTGTCGTCGTACGGGGTCTTCTGCGGATCGTTCGGGCTCCAGAACTGGTAGTCGAGCAGCGCGTCGGCGATGCGCGAGTACGGCTGGTCCATGCGAATGATGTACGAGCCGGCCGGGAATTCTCGAGATTCCATCACCGGCGGCGCGGCGGCCGCCGACGCTCCCGGAGCACCACCTCTGCCACCGCCACGACCACCTCGGCCACCACCATCGGCCGCCGCTGCCGCGGCGCGCTTCACCGGAACCATCGCGCTGAACGCCGACGTCGCGCGCGACACTTCCACCTTCTGCATCTGCAGAATGCGCAGCAGCTCCGCCTGCGCGCCCGGACGCGGATCGCTCGCCGTCAGGATGTACGCGGCCGGACCTTCCGTCTTCGCCTTCAAGATCGACCGCTTGCTCTTCTCGTAGAAGTTCTCGAGCAGCTGCCGGCGGTTGTTGGCCACATAGTTCAACGAAACTAGAAGACCAGTTTGCTCATAATTGTTGTTGTTGCGCAGCGACCACATCACGCGCGGGAGCGCGGGGTTCTGCTTGAACCACGTCCGCTGCGTGTCGTTGGGGCCGAGGATGCGCTCCTGGGTGTCCGCCGAACCGCCGTTGCCGAACGTCTCGTAGAGGCGGCTGATGCCGTTGTGCGTTGCGGCGATAAACATCAGATACCCGGGCGACCACGTATCGAAGTTGCCGTGGGCGAACACGCCCGGCATGCCGTAGCGGGTCATCTCCTGGACGTTGTTCCAGCCGATCATCTGCCACTCGTTGGTCACGAGGGGGTCGAGCCAGGAGTTATAGGGGCCGTCGCCGATTGTGTTGTCATACAGATAGGCGACCGACTCGTGCAGATCATGCAGGATGGTCGCCTTCCAGTCCACGTACGCATTCAACACGTTCTGCGAGAGCTTGAGGGTCATGCCCATCGCGTCCCGGTTATTGTCATGCGCCACATAGTGGCCCCAGTAGATCGCGCTCGGCGGCGTGTCGCCCGGGTGCGCGAGCTTCCACTTGTACAGGTCGACGATGCGGTCGCGTCCGTCGACTTCGACGATCGGCGTGATCAGGGTGATCACGTGGTCGCGGATGTTCTTGACGTACGGGCTCTCGTCCACCGCAAGGCGGTACGCGAGCTCCATGAGGGCCGTGGGCGCGCCGGCTTCGGTCGAGTGAATCGTGCCGGTGATGTAGTAGACCGGCGTCGACTGCTCGACGAGGGTCGCGGCGGTCGCGTCGTTCATGCCGATGGTGCGCGGGTCGGCGAGCTTCGCCAGGCGCGCCTTGTTCTCGTCCAGGTGCGACATCAGCGCTTCGCTGCCGATCGCCACGGCGATGTGCTCGCGTCCTTCTTCGGTCGTGCCGATCGAGTAGACCTTCACGCGGCCCGGCAGTGCCTTCGCCAGCATGCGCATGTACTCGTACACTTCCTTCGAGTACGGCAGCTTGCCCGGCGCGCCGGCAATGTCGCCGAGTACGGCTTTCGGGGTCGGCACGCCGGCGCGGGCCGGCATGTAGTCGACGAGCGGCGACAGGAAGAACGACTCCGTCGTATACTCCTTGATCTTCTTGGTGTAGTCCTCGTCGATCGGTTGATTCGGAGCGCGGCCGGGCTTGGCAGCCGCGGCGTCGCTGCCCTGCGCGCGCGCAGTCGCGGGACTGATGGACCCAAGAGCGAGTAAAGCAAAGAGCGTGGCGGGGATACGCCGCATGACAAACCTCGTCGAAGTGCGAAAAAAGAGCTCGGCGCGGGTAGGACAAGTGTTGCTGCGGCCGAGTTTTGGAGGAGTTCTACGCTCGTGAAAACTGTTCGATGAACCCGGTGGGCGCCAGATTGTATGCAGAATGCTTTCAGTCATGGAGAACTGAATGAAACAGGACGCTTTGTTCGCGCTCCGCGGCTTCCGCCGCACTCCGGGATTCGCCATTGCCACGACGCTCATTCTGGCGATCGGAATTGGCATGGCCGCGGCCACGGTCACCATATATGACGCGGTGCTGCTGCGCCGGCTGCCGGTCGTCGCGCAGGACCGCGTCATCCTCCCGCGCGTGTTCGACCGCGTCGGCGTCGCGGTCGACCTTTTTCCGCCGCAGGTGACGGCGCTCGGCCGCGACGCGCAGTCCATGCACGGCGTGGCGGGCGTCATGCACGCCGGCGCCGTCGACAATCCGCTCCTCGACGCCGGCCGGCCGGTGGCCGTCCGCTGGACCACGGTGACGGGAAACTTCTTCGACGTCCTCGGCACGCGCCCCTACCTCGGCCGGCTCATCGCCATGAGCGACGACGCGGCCGGCGCGCGCTACGTCATGGTGCTCAGCTACGCGGCGTGGACGCGGCATTTCGGCGCCGACTCGTCGATCGTCGGCCATCAACTCACGTCGCCCTCGTACGACATGCCGATCACGATCATCGGCGTCGCGCCCCCGGGGCTCGATTATCCGATCGGCGTCGGCGGATGGGTCGCGAACGGCGCGTTCCCGGGCGTGCGGATGATGAACATCGTGGCGCGCCTCTCACCCTCGGCAACGCCGGCGGGCGCCGCGGCCGAGCTGCTCGAGTTCATGCGGCACACCGATGCGGTGACCGCGACGTACGTCGCCACCGCGAAGTCGGTGAGCGAGACGCTCCCGCAGGCGATCGTCGGCGACGTACGGCCCGCGCTCCGCATGCTCGGGATCTCGGTGGCGCTCCTGCTACTCATCGTCTGCGTCAACGTCGGCAACCTGCTCCTCTCGCGGATGGCCGGCCGAGCGCGCGAGCTCACGGTGCGCCGCGCACTCGGCGCTACGGCTACCGACATCGCCCGGCAGCTGATCGTCGAAAGCGCGCTGCTCGCCGTCGCCGGCGGCGTCCTCGGCTTCGCCTGCGCCGAGGGATTGCTGCGCCTCGTCGTTGCGGCCGCGCCGCCGGAGCTGCCGCGGCTCGACATGATCGGCCTTGGTTGGGCACCGCTCGCCTGGTGCGCGGCGACGACGTTGATCACGCTCGCGGTGTTCGGGGTGGTGCCGGCGCTTCTCGCGACACATGGCGATCTCGCGACGCCACTGCGATCGGACTCGCGCTCGGGCGGCGAGAGCCGCGGACGACGGCGCTTCCGCCACGGGCTCGTCGCGTCGCAGGTCGCGCTCGCGATGGTCGTGCTCACGGGCGGCGGCTTGCTCGCGCGCAGCTTCATTCGCCTCGAGCGCATGCGGCTCGGCTACGAGCCGGAGCATCTGTCGTTCGTTCAGGTGTCGTTGCCGTGGGGTAAGATCGGAGGTTCGTACGCGCGTATGAACGCCATCTACGACGGAATCGAGCGACAGCTGCGCGCGGTGCCCGGCGTGATCTCGGTGACGCCGTCGCTCGCCGCGCCGTACTCGCTGCCCGACCTGTTCCTCATGAAGGTGACCGCCGAGAACGGCGTGGCCGCGACCCGAGACGAGCATCCGCTGCTGCCGCTGACGATCGGTGGACCGGAGCTCTTCCGCACGCTCGGCATTTCGCTCGTGCGCGGGCGAGGGTTTCAGGCCGGTGAAGGCAGCGAGACGTCGCCGCGAGTGGTGGTCGTGAGCGAGGCCACGGCGCGGCTTCTGTGGCCGGGAGAGAACCCCATAGGCAAGCGACTGCGTGCGGCATACGACACCACCGCGCGCGCATGGGCGACGGTGGTCGGCGTCGCGGCCGACGTGCGCTATCGGCGGCTCAAGGACATTCAGCCGGTCCTCTACACTCCCTGGCGGCAGTACGTCTGGCAGGGCAACATCGCGATTCGCACCGCGCGCCCGCTCGCGTCCATGCAGCGCGAGATCGAGCGCGCGATTCACGATTCGAACTCCGACACCGAGCTTGGCTACGCGCACCCGGCGTCGGACTATCTCGGTACGGTGCTCGCGCAGCCGCGCATGACGGCGGCGCTGTTGTCGTCGCTCGGTCTGGTGGCGACGCTGCTTGCGGCGATCGGATTGTACGCGATCATGGCCGCCGCCGTGCGCGAGCAAACGCGCGAGATCGGCGTGCGCATGGCGCTCGGCGCGACGCCGGAGCGGGTGCGCGGCGAAGTGTTGACGACGGCGCTGCGGGTGATCGGGACCGGCGGCGTTGCGGGGTTGATCCTCGCGCTGGCCGGCGGGCGATTGCTGTCGAAGCTGTTGTTCGAGGTCAGTCCGGTGGATCCGATCAGCTTTGGCGGTGCGATCGTGGTGCTCGGGGGAACAGCGTTCGTCGCGGCGTATCTGCCGGCGCGGCGGGCGACGCGGATCGATCCGGTGCGGGCGTTGCGGGCGGAGTAGACGTTCCGGGGGGGGGTATCCCGAGCGTACCCATGTCATCCTGAGCGTACCCATGTCATCCTGAGCGCAGCGAAGGATCGCTCGGCTGGAGAGCGATCCTTCGGTCGCTGCGCTCCCTCAGGATGACAAGCCTCTAATCCACTCAGGATGACAAGCCTCTAATCCACTCAGGATGGCAAGCCTCTAATCCACTCAGGATGACAAGGCTCTAATCCACTCAGGATGACTGCCTCTAGTCCGGGGACATCGCCACCAGCGGGCTCACTCGACTCGCGCGCAGAGTCGGCGCGAGCATCGCGACCATCGCCGCGACAATGAGTACACCCGACACGATCGCCAACACCAACGGATCCGTGGGCGCCACACCAAATAGAAGCGAAGTCGCCAAACGCCCGGTCAATAACGCCCCCGTAAGTCCAATCGCCGTGCCGGCGCCCGCGATCATCGCACCTTCGCGGAACATCGACGACACGATGTCGGCCGAGTGCGCGCCGAGTGCCATGCGAATGCCGATCTCGCGCGTACGCTGGGCGACGGAGTAAGAGAGAACACCGTAAACGCCGATCACCGCGAGCACGAGCGCCAGACCGGCGAACGCGCTCATCAAGACGAGAATGAACTTCGGCGTGACATTGCGGCCGGCGAATTCCGCCGCGGCGGCGCCAAGGTCCATCACAGGCAGATCCGCACTCACCGAGCGGATCGCGCGTCGTACGCCGGCGATGCTGGCCGCGGGATCGCCGACTGTGGCGACGGCGATCGGGACGTATTGCGTGGCGTGTGCGCCGAGCGGAAAGAACATCGAGTATGGGCTGTCCCGGTCGTCGGCCCCGCGGAGCTTCACGGTTCCCGCGACGCCGACCACGGTGGTCCATTTCTGCTCGTCGAGACGGAAGCGCTTGCCGATCGGATCGTCTGACGGCCACAGCGCATGCGCGAGGCGCGGGTCGATGATCGCGATTCCTTCGTGGTCGTCGCCGTGGTCCTGCATGTCGGCCGCCGTAAAGGCACGCCCGCGGAGCAGCGGCACGCGCATCGTCGAAAAGAACGCCGTATCGATGTCCGAGAACGGGATGACTACGCCACCGGTTTTCGCCGGTGCGGAGCTTCCCTCCGCCTCGAGCCGGGTGCCGAACATGATGTTGGTGTAGGGCGGAAGACCGCTGGCGACGGTCACGCCGCGCACGCCGGGTACGCCGCGCACCGCGCGCACCACGTCGGCGAGCACGGCATCTCGCTGCGCGGGAGTAGTGTAGCGCACGGAAGGAATGCGAAAAGTCGCAAGCAGTGTGTGCGCTGCGTCAAAGCCCGGATCCACCGACAGCAGATTCGACAGACTGCGCATGAACAGCCCCGCGCCGGCGAGCAGCATCAGCGACAGCGCGAGCTCGCCGATCACGAGTCCGTTGCGGAGTCGTCGCGTCCCGCGGGCTGCGGTACCCATCCTCTGTCCCGACACGAGCGACGCGCGGGCACCGGATGCCTGGAGCGCGGGTCCAACCCCGCACAACAGCCATGTCAGCACGCCGGCGAGAATGGAAAAGCCGAGGACGCGTGCGTCAACCCGAATGGGATTGGCGCTGAACTGCGTCAAATCGATCGGCACGATGCCAATGAGCGAATGCACCGCGCCGTACGCGATCGAAACGCCGACACCAATAGCCGGCAATGCGAGCAAGGCCGCCTCGAGCAAGAGCTGTCGCACCAACCGCGCGCGCGTGGCGCCGAGCGCTCCGCGAATCGCCAGTTCACGCTGCCGCGCGGTACCCTGCACGAGCAGGAGATTCGCCGTGTTCACGCACGCCACGAGGAGCACGCACAATACCGCGCCGGCGATGACCCACAATCCCATGCGCACGTCCTTGTTCACCCGCGGCTCGGCGAGGAATATCGGTGACACGGCCCAGCCTTCCTTGCGTGGCGTCGCCGCCGTCAGCTGCTCGGAATACACCGCGAAGCGCCGCACGGCTTCGTCATGGGTAAGTCCCGGGACGAGGCGCGCGTCGTAGTTGAAGTTCTGCGGCTTCGTTGCGTCGCCATTGCGCAAGGGGAGGTACGCCGACACGACCCCGCGCGGGTACCGAAAGGTCGCCGGCATGACGCCGACGATTGCATACGGCCGGTCGTCTAGATGAACGACGGGATGTCGCTCCAGCGGCACGGCGCCGAGGTAGCGGCGGTAGAACTCGTCGCTGACGATCACGACGTTGGGCGCGTCGGCCGCGGCGTCTTCGCGCGTGAACCCGCGGCCGCGGCGCGGCTGAACGCCGAGCATCGGCAACAGCCCGGGCGAGACGACGACCGCTCGAATCTCCTCGGGCTCGGCGCCACCGGTCACGAGCATCGATTTGTCCGCGAAGCGCTCGACTCGCGCAAACAGTGCCGGCTGCGAGGTCCAGGCCTGTACGCGCTCCGCGTCCAAGCGCGGGTGTGAGAAGCCATCCGGCTCGAGTGTCCAGAGGTCCACCAGTTCTTCGCCCTTGGCGAACTGGGTGCCGTGAAGCACCGTGGCGTCGAGGACGCTGAACACCGCGGTCGTCGCCCCGATGCCTAGCGCCATGGTGAGCACCAGCGACGCCGACATGGCGGGGCGGCGGAGGACGGAACGGATGGCGGGACGTAGCTCGGTCGTCATGACGACTCCGTGAGGGCTGGGTGCTTTGACGCAATGATACTGGGAACCGTTGCCGAACGCACCAAAGGTCATCCTCGCGTCGCCTCTACGCCTGGACGCACGATCGGGAAATGCGACGAGGAGACTGCGAGCCGTGCGGCAGGTTCTCGTCGCGTCTCGAGTGGCGCTCGCGATGATCATGCGCGGCGGCGCGGGCCTGCTGGCGCGAACGCGCGCGCGACTCGAGCAGCAGGACCTCGGAGTACTGTTCCTGTTCGGTGCGGTGGCTGCCTTCCTGCCGGCGCGAAGGGCGACGCGAATCGATCCGGTGCAGGCGCTGCGGGCGTGACTCCCATGTCATCCTGAGCGCAGCGAAGGATCGCTCGGCCGGAGAGCGATCCTTCGGTCGCTGCGCTCCCTCAGGATGACAAGCAAGCGCGCGGCTACGGAATGACCGGACGCACCGTTTCCGTCACGACCGCCTTCCCCGCCATCTGCTTGTTGAACTCCACGAGATCCGACTCGACGAGCGACTTGTACGCCGACTTCGCCGCATCGAGCTGTCGTTCGATGTCGGCCAGCCACGCCAGCGACGCATCGGTCGGCGCGAAGTCCGCGCCGCCGGCCACGTCGCCCGCGCCGGTCGCGAGCTCGCCCGAGAGCCAGATGAGACTCAAGTACACCTTGAACGGCTCCGTGTAGTACTTGTCGTCGCTGTTCAGGTCCTCGCGCGACAAGAGACGCAGCTCCACGTCCATCATCTTCTTCTCGAGCTGGGCCAGCGCCGCGACGACGTCGGGCTTCTCGAGGTTCGCCTTGGCCTGATCGGCGATCTGCTTCCGCATCACCTCGAGCTTGTTCGCCATGTCCGCCGCCGCATTCATGTCGTTGCGGATGCGCACCTGCGCCTGCGTCGACGCTACGAGGTCGGCGTCGGTGGTCTTGATCTCCGCGTCGCGCAGCACGGTGAGCGGCTGCGACACCGTGGTGCCGTTCGCGACGAGACGCACGGTGTAGCGGCCGGGGAGGCCGAGCGGACCGGAGGTCTGCGCGCCCTGGATGCCCCAGTGGGTGATGGGCCGCACGGTCTTTCCCTTGAAGCGCGGCTCGTCGAAGATGTTCGGGTTGTCGGGTGCGACGGTGCGCAGGTCGACGCGCTTGGGACCGTCGTACCGCAGATCCCAGACGACGCGATTCAGGCCGGCGCGCGTGGGGGTCGTGAGCGTTCTCACGAGCGTGCCCGCCGAGTCGAGGATTTCCATTCGAGCCGGCCGCGCAGACGCGGCCTTCAACGCGAAGGTGATGTCGGCGTGGCCCGAGCGCGCCTGACGATAGCCCGGATGCGGCGCGTAGAGCTGCACGTCGGCGTCGGCGACGCGGCCGAGCTGCTCGAGCGGCGCGATGTCGCGGAGGATGAACACACCGCGGCCGTACGTCGATATCACGACGTCATGCCACAGCTTGGGCACCACGATCCACGACACCGCGGTGTGCGGCAGGCCGGCGTTGAACTGCGTCCAGTGCGTGCCGTCGTCGAGCGAATAGTAGAAGCCGTGGCCCGTGCCGGCGAAGAGCATGCCCTGCCGATTGGGATTCTCCGTCACCGCCATCACGTAGTCGAGCGGGCTGTTCGCCGGGAGGTCGCCGGTGACGTTCTTCCACGTCGCGCCAAAGTCGGTCGTCTTGTAAATGAACGGTTTACGATTGTCCATCATGTGGAAATCGATCGCGACGTACGCCGTGGCCGCGTCGAAGTGCGACGGCTCGATCTTGCGAACCGTGCCCCACGCCGGCAACCCGGTCATGCTCTTCGAGACGTTCGTCCAGCTCGTGCCGCCGTCCTTGGTGTTCCAGATTTGCCCGTCGTTCGTGCCGGCCCAGATGAGCCCGCGCTGAATCTCCGACGGCGCGATCGCGAACACCACTTCGCCGTAGAACTGGCCGAGGTTGTCGGGCACGATGCCGCCCGACGACACGATGCGCGACCGATCGTTCGTCGACAGGTCGGGGCTGATGACGCTCCAGCTCTGGCCTTGATTAGAAGTCTTGAATATGACCTGGCAACCGTAGTACACGGTGTTGTGATCGAACGGGTCGATCGCCAGCGGCGGCGTCCAGTGGCAGCGGTAGTCGAGCTTGTCGGGCGGCGAATCGAGGGTGTGGACCCAGGGACTCACCGACCGCGCGCGCTTGGTTCGGTGATCGTAGCGCGTGACCTCGTCGCCGTAACACGACGCCCAGACGATGTTCGGATCGGTGAGATCGGGTAGCGTGAATCCGGATTCACATCCGCCGAGGTTGTGATCCCAGGTGGACGTACCGCCGCCGCCGCCGCGGCCGCCGCCGCCGCCCTGCGCGGCGGCGGTATCCTGGGCCGCGGCGTTCGGCGGAAGTGCGCCGCGCCCTCCACGACCAGCGATCCGGCGCGTCGTGTCGCGCGTCGTGTCGCGCGCCGGTGCAGCCCCGCGACCACCGCCGCGTCCAGTCCCGGCCGCGATGCCGCGCGTCGCCGTACCCGCCTCCGGCGCGGTGCTCGGCCCGCGCATCGTGCCGTTGTCCTGGCGGTTGCCGTAGACCCAATACGGAATCTGGTTGTCGACCGCCACGTGATACATCTGCGCGATCGGCAGCACGACCTGTTGGAACGTCTTGCCGTGATCGGTCGTCAGGCGCGCCGAGAGATCGTTGGTGAGCCCGAAGTGGTTGGGATTCTTGGGGTCGATCCAGATGTCGTGGTTGTCGCCGCCCCAGTTCACTTCCTCGAAATTCTTGCCGCCGTCGGTGGAGCGGAAGAAGCTGCTGTTGGCGATGAGGATCTCGTCGGCGTTGCCGCTCGAGACCTTGATGTTGATGTAATAGCCGGCGCGTCCGATGAGCGCGCGCTGACGGTTGATCACCTTCCACGTGACGCCCGCGTCGTCGGAGCGCCACACGGAGCCCTGATCCGGCGTTTGAATCAGCGCGTACACACGCTTGGAGCTCGTCGGCGCCACGGCGACGTCGATCTTGCCGAGCGGGCCGGTGGGAAGTCCGGCGTCCGTCGCCTTCTTCCATGTGTTGCCCGCGTCGCGCGTGACGTACACGCCACTGCCGGCGCCGCCGCTGAACATAGCCCACGTGTGCATCACCACTTCCCACGTTCCGGCGTACAGCACGCTCGGGTTCTTCTGGTCGATCGTGAGCCCCGAACAGCCGGTGTTCTCGTTCACGAACAGCACGAGCTTCCACGTCTTGCCGCCGTCCATCGTGCGGTAGACGCCGCGCTCCTGCTGCGGTCCCGTCGCGCGGCCGAGCGCGCAGACGTAGACGACGTCGGGATTCGTGGGGTGCACGAGAATGCGCTGAATGCGCCCCGTCTCGGCGAGTCCCATATTGTGCCAGGTGGTGCCGGAGTCCGTCGACTTGTAGACGCCGTCGCCAAAGAGATCGGCGTCGCGGATGGCCCACGCTTCGCCCGTGCCCGCCCACACCGTCGACGGCTTGGACGGTGCGACGGCCAGCGCGCCGATCGCCTGCACACCCACGCTGTCGAACACCGGCCGAAACGTGGCGCCGCTGTCGATCGACTTCCATACACCGCCCGATGCGGCGCCGAGGTACCAGACCTTCGCGTCGCCGGGCACGCCGGTGATCGCGGAGAAGCGCCCGCCCTCGGCGGGGCCCATCATCTGAAAGCGGAATGGATCGGCCGGCGGCGCGGCAGGCGGCGGAGTGGCGCCGCGCTGCTGGGCGGTCAGAAGGCTCGAGACCGCAAAGGACGAGAGGATGACCAGCGCACGTGCACGACGCATTGCGAGAATCTCCGAATGGTGGGAGCCGCACGAATGCTACTCGGCGGGGGCGGTGGCGGACAGGCGTTGCGGCTGGGGACAGAGTCGCGGCGACCGTGTCATCCTCCGTGTCATCCTGAGGGTGCGTCGCGACCCATGTCATCCTGAGGGAGCGTCGCGACCCATGTCATCCTGAGGGAGCGTAGCGACCGAAGGATCCCCGTCCCCGCAAAACGATCCTTCGCTTCGCTCAGGATGACATGGTCGCTGCGCTCAGGATGACACGGGCACGCGTGTCATCCTGAGGGAGCGTAGCGACCGAAGGATCTCCTTGCCCGCAACGCGATCCTTCGCTTCGCTCAGGATGACATGGTCGCTTCGCTCCGGATGACACGGTCGCCTCCCTCAGGATGACACGGTCGCCTCCCTCAGGATGACATGGTCGCCGCGCTCAGGATGACACGGACAACGGACAACTCACAACGGACAACAGCGGCCTGCACCCGGCCGGGGCTATATTCTTCCCTCCCCCCGTATCCCCGCCCAGTGCTTCTGCCCCTCCTCGCCAGCTTTCAGCTCGCGGCCGCAACGCCGCGGGTGTACAACGGCCGCGACGGCCAGACTGCCATTGCCACTCCGCGCATCGAAGCCGACGTCACCGTCGACGGGCGGCTCGACGAGCCGGTGTGGCGGCAGGCCGCGCTGCTCACGGGCTTCTCGCTATACCAACCCGTCGACAAGCGCCCGGCGCCAGATTCGACCGAGGTGCTCGTCTGGTATTCGTCGAGCGCGATCTACTTCGGCATTCGCGCCTTCGAGCCCGGCGGCACCGTGGCCGCAACGCTCGCCGATCGCGACCGCATCAGCTCCGACGACTACGTCGAGATCCATCTCGACACCTTCAACGAGCTGAATCGCGCATTCGTGTTCGGCGTCAACCCGCTCGGCGTGCAGGCCGACGGGACCAAGAGCGAAGGAGGCGGCTTCATTCCAGGCTCGAACGTCTCGCCCGGGCAGGTCGATCTCAGCGCCGACTACGTCTGGCAGTCGCGCGGCCACGTGACCGACTGGGGCTACGAGGTCGAAGTCCGCATTCCGTTCAGCAGCCTGCGCTATCGCGCCGCCGCCGTGCAGCAATGGGGCATTCAGATCGACCGTCGCGTGCAGCACAGCGGCTACGAGGAGACGTGGACGGCGACGAAGCGCGCGTCGGCGTCGTTCATCGGACAGGAAGGATTCCTCACCGGCCTCACGGGCATGCACCACGGCACGGTCGTCGAGCTGAATCCCGAGCTCACGAACACCGCAACGGGCTCCGCATGCTGCGATACGCACACGCGCGACTGGCGCTACAAGTCGAACCCGCAGCTCGGCGGCAACGTGCGCTGGGCGCTCGGCAGCAACTTCGTGCTCAACGGCACGGTGAAGCCCGACTTCTCGCAGGTCGAGGCCGACGCGACGCAGATCGCCGCCGACGAACGCTTCGCGCTGTTCTATGCGGAGAAGCGCCCATTCTTCGTGGAAGCGCTCGATCAGTTCAACGTGCCCAACACGCTCGTCTACACACGCACGATCGTTCGGCCCGACGCCGCCGCGAAGTTCACCGGCAAGGTCGGACGCGCCGACGTCGCGGTGCTGTCGGCCGTGGACGAGGGACAGACGAGCTTCAACGGCGAGCGGCCGTTGGTCGACATCGTGCGGCTGCGGCAGAACTTCGGTCTGCAGTCGGTCGCCGGCATTCTGTACAGCGATCGCGTCGCGAACGGCCGCACGAATCGCGTCTTCGGCGGCGACACCAAGATCGTGTTCGGCGAGAAATATTTCGCGCAGTTCCAGCTCGCCGAGAGCATGACGCGCCAGAATGGTGTGACGCGCGACGGCCCGCTTTGGGAGGCGGTGCTCGACGGGACCGGCCGGTCGTTCGGATTCCATTACAACGTGCTCGGCGTGAGTCCGGATTTCCGCGCCGACAACGGCTTCGTGGCGCGCGTGGGTTACGTGCAGCCGAGCATCTCGAATCGGTACACGTGGTACGGCAAGCAGGGCGCGGCGGCGGAGCGGTTCAATCTGTTCGCGACGGTCGCCGGGCTGTGGCAGTACGACGATTTCTTCTCGGCCAAGAGTGTGCTCGAGGATCGCGCGTCGCTCCAGATGCAGCTCACGCTGCGCGGCGGGTGGAGCATCGGCGTCACGCCGAAGATCGCGGCGTTCGCGTTCGATCCCGCGGCCTACCGCAGTCTGTTCGTGACGGGCGCGGCGCCGTTCACGCCCTCGGACCGCATCACGACCGCGCTGACGAGCTTCAGCGTCTCGACGCCGCAGTTCCAGAAGTTCGCGGCGTCCGCCGGCACGACGATCGGGAACGACGTGGACTTCCTCGAGACGTCGCGCGTGAACCGCCTCGACTACAACGCGTCGCTCGACTTGCGTCCGAGCTCGCGGCTGCGCGTGAGCGCGACGTACGTCAGCAGTGCCTTCACCCGCCGCGCGACCGGCGAGCAGTCGGCGATCACGCGCATTCCACGGCTGAAGGTCGAATACCAGCTCGCGCGCCCGATCTTCGTGCGTGTCGTGTCACAGTACGCGGCGACCGACCGGCAGCCACTGCGCGATCCGAACTCTGGAACGATCCTGCTGGTCGGCGCACCGGGCACGCTGTCGCCGTCGGCCGCGAGCGCGTCGAACACGTTGCGCACCGACTGGCTCTTCTCCTACCGTCCGACGCCCGGCACCGTGTTTTTCCTCGGGTACGGCGGCAGCCTGAGCGAGCCGGATCCACTGGCGTTCCAGCGCCTTCGCCGCACCGGGGATTCGTTCTTCGTGAAGGGGAGCTATGTCTTCCGCCTCGGCGGGGCGTAGGCTCGTGTTATCCTGAGCGAACCTTGTCATCCTGAGCGAACCGTGTCATCCTGAGCGAACCTTGTCATCCTGAGCGAACCGTGTCATCCTGAGCGAAGCGAAGGATCTCTCGGCCCCGACAATTGGAACAAGAATGGAAAAACAATGATCGCGAATGAAGTGCAATTGCTTCAATCCGCGAGGCGAGATCTCTGACCGCCGCAGTGGAGCAAATTGCTGTTCAGTTGTTTTTCAATTGCGGTTAGATGAGAGCCGAGCCGCCAGAAAGTGAAAGGGGTGCCGATTGTTGGCACCCCTTCTGACATCAGACAGTTGCGGCGATAGCCGGGTGTCGCTGAATACGCTTTATCTCGGCGGCCATCTTCGAGTGCTTCGCCTGGTAGAGTTCCCAAGCGATCTCGAGGTTCAACCAGAACTGCGCATCCACCCCGAACGCCTGCTCTAGGCGCAAAGCCGTATCTGGCGTCACACCACGCTTGCCATTTACGATTTCGTTCAACCGCGGATACGACACCCCGATCCACTCCGCGAGCTCCGTCTGTGAAAGTCCAAGCGGCTTGATGAACTCCTCAAGGAGCATTTCCCCGGGACGCGTGGGAGGTCGTTTCGAAGGAATGCGCATGTCAGTCCTGCTCAGTGATAGTCGACAATCTCGACGCCTGCCGGGCCATTCTCCGTCCACTCAAAGCAGAGGCGGTACTGCTGATTGATGCGAATACTGTGCTGCCCCTTTCGGTCGCCTTTCATGGATTCCAGATGATTGCTCGGCGGAAGTCGCAGGTCGGATAGGCGGACCGCTGCGTTCAGTTGATCGAGCTTCCGTCGAGCCACATCCCATAGTGACGCCGGACAAGCATGTCGCGCCTTCCGAGAGTCCTTCCCCTCGAAAACGTCCTCTGTTCCCGTATCTGCGAATGAAACGATACCCACGCGTGCATTCCGCTACCTGCCAGTGAGACCTAGAAGAGACACAGAGAAATATAACGGATACCGTTATACATGGCAAGGCCCTGTCATCTAACGGGCGTTGCAGCGGACAAGGCGCCGAGGACGGCGGCGGCTGCGCCGCCGCTGTCTATTTGATGCCTTGCCGCTGAACTTGGGCGTTCATTGCTTTTCATCCTGTTCCAACCATCCACGCAACGACGCCGGCACAAACACGCTTACACATCGCTGTCACCTTCCTGACCAGATCTCCTATCGACGCGCGCGGCCGGGCACTATAAAAAGGGAACACCCGAATCGGCCTCCCTTTCACACACCCACGCCGACATGCCGAGCCGTCGCGATTTCCTGAGGACCACCGCAGCCACCGGTGGCGTCGTGCTCGCCGGCGGCCTTCCTGCCCTCGCTCGCGCGGCGAGCGTGCGCGCGCCGCGGGTCGCGTCGATGAACATCCTCGTACTCGGCGGCACGGGCTTCATCGGACCGCACCTCGTGCGCCACGCCGTGAGCCGCGGCCACAAGGTCACGATCTTCACGCGCGGCCGGCACGACGCCGAGCTGCCGGCCGACGTCGTGCGGCTGCAGGGCGACCGGGCCACGGGAAATCTCGCCGCGCTCGCTGGAAAGGAGTGGGACGCCGTCGTCGACGACTCGGCGACGAATCCCGAATGGGTGCGCCAGTCCGCGCGCATGCTCGAGGGTTCGGCCGGCGCGTATCTGTTCACGTCGTCGACGGGCGTCTACTACCCGTACCTCCGCCGCGGCGTGGACGAGACGACGCCAATTCTCTACGCCGCCGCCGACCCCAAGGACGGCTCGGCGACGTATGGCGTGGCCAAGGCGCTGTGCGAGCGCGAGACGCAGCAGGCGTTCGGCGACCGCGCCATCGTCGTGCGGCCCACGTACATCGTCGGACCGGGCGACACGAGCGACCGCTTTCCCTACTGGCCGCAGCGGCTGGCACGCGGTGGCGAAGTGCTGGCGCCGGGGCGGAAGAATGATCCGGTGCAGCTCGTCGACGTGCGCGATCTCGCCGAGTTCATGGTGCATCTGCTCGAGCAGAAGCGCGCGGGTATCTACAACGTCGCGGGCCCCACGACACCGCTCACGGCATATGAGTTCTATGATGCCGCCGCGAAGGCCATCAACGCGCAGGCGACGTTCACGCACGTAGACGACTACGACTTCCTCGCCGCGCACAAGATCGACGAGGCGATTCCCTGGGCCATGCTGCGCGGCAATGACGACGGCATGATGTCGGTGCGGAACGACAAGGCCATCGCGGCGGGGCTTGGGTTTCGTCCGCTGGCCACGACAGTGCGCGATACGCTCGGCTGGTGGGCCACCGTTCCCGAAGCGCGCCGCGCCAAACCACACTTCACCATCACGCTGGAGCAGGAAGCTCGAGCGTTGGCCGACTGGCACGCGCGGAAATAGCCAGTGTCATCCTGAGCGTCCAGTGTCATCCTGAGCGAAGCGAAGGATCTCCTTCCACGGACGGCGATCCTTCGCTTCGCTCAGGATGACAATCACTCGCTCAGGATGACAATCACTCGCTCAGAATGACAATCGTTTCGCTCAGGATGACAAGCACTGCGCTCAGGACGACAATCTCAGTCGTTCCGGAGCGATTCGGTTGGATCCACCCGAGTGGCGCGCATCGCGGGAATCATCGCCGCCGCGACGGCCGCGAGACCGAGCGCCAGCGCCACGGAGGCAAACAGCGTGGCGCTATAGAGGTCGTCGTCACGGGCGATGCTCGTCATGTACGCTTTCGCCGTGAACTTCACCGCCAGCAGGCCGCCCGCGATTCCAGCGAGGGCAACGACCGTGCTTTCGCGCAACACCGCGTGCAGAATGTCTCGCGCCGTCGCGCCGAGCGCGATGCGCACGCCAAGCTCGCGCCGGCGCTCGGCGACGGAGTGTGCGACGACGCCGTACACGCCGAACGCCGCCAGCCCCACACCGATGGCGGCGAAAAGCGTGAAGATCATCGACAGGAATCGGGTACTCTGCCTCGCCTGCGTCATGCCGACGTAGTCATCGACACTCTGGACGCGGGTAATGTGCATCCCGTCGGTCCCGTCGAGAACGCGGCGCAGCGTGATCGGAAGGGCTGCCGCGTCGCGGCCACCGCGAGCCGTGAACGTGATGCCTGAATTGCTCAAGCCCGGCATCGAATCGGACGGTCCGGGTAGATACAGGATCTGTCCCAGCTGGTTCACGTGGCGCAGCATCGATTTGACTTCGGGACTGCTCTCGAATCCGCGCTGCTGCCCCACGACGCCGACCACGCGCACGTACGGCAGATTCGATTGCCGGTCTCCAAATTTGATTTGTGCGCCAACAGGGTTGGCATTCGGCCAGAGCAGGTGAGCGGTCTGGTCGTCGATGATGACCGCGCCCGCATCCCGTTCTCCCTCGAAGAAGTCGCGGCCGCGAAGTACCGGCAGCTGAAACGTGCGGAGATACGACGGCGACACCGTGGTCACTGCCCAATTGGGCGTCGGAAATTCGCGAACGCCGCCGGCGTCCTCGATCGTGATCGCGCCTTTCTGAACGAGAATCGACGCTTGCGCCGTCGCATCGACGACGCCGGGAACGGCGCGGACGCGCGTCGTGATGTCCTGCAGCCTCTCCGAGTACGTCCGCGGCTTCGCCCCCTGTCCACTGGCGAACCATGCATAGCCCGTCGAAAGCGGCCGGGTGTCGTACCCGGTGCCGAACTCATTGATCAGCAGCGCCGAGCGAATCGCGAGCGCCGCGGCACTGGCCAGCACGAGCGCGAGCGCGATCTCGACGCCCACGAGCACGCCGTACCGTCGCCGGTTGCGTTTCGTCGCTCCCGTTCCGGCGCCGGACTTCAACAGCTCGTTCGGATCTGTGCGCGAAACATAGACGGACGGCGCCACGCCGATGAGCACCAGACAGGCCACCGTCGCGATCAATGCGAACGCAAGCACGCGCCAGCTCATGTGCGGCTCGGCCACGAACGCGCCCATCGCCGGCGGAATGGACGCGGTCAAGAGCCGGCCGCCGAGATAAGCAAACAGTAAACCCGTCACCAGCCCGACCGCGGCCAACAGCAGGCTCTCGCTCATGAGGTGCCGCACGATGCGACCGCGCGTCGCCCCAAGCGCCGATCGCAGCGCGAGGTCGCGCCGGCGGCTGATGCCGCGAGCGAGCTGGAGGTTCGCGAGATTCGCGCACGCCACGAGCAACACCGCGACGACAGAGAGGATGAGCGCGTAGTGGAAGCCGCGCACCTGGAACTCGGGATCGGCCGCGGCCTCGAACCGAAACGCGTCGTCCTTCGGACTATCGCCGGCCTGCGCGGCGATGCGATTCGACACGACGCTCAGCTCGCGTTCCGCGTCGGCGCGCGAGACGCCGTCGCGCAGGCGAATGAGGCGGGTGAAACCTCCGCGCTCGGGGTACGGACCGATCATCCAGACCGCCGTGCGCTCATGCGGGAAGTTCGATGCCGACGAGACAACGCCGACGACGAGATGCGCGACGCGGTCGATCTGAATCGTGCCGCCAACCGCAGAGGCGCTTCCGGGAAAGAGCCGTGTCGCCAGATCTTCGCTGATGACCGCCGGCGAGACCGACGCCTCGGAGTCTGCCGGAATGAACGCGCGGCCGGCGAGCACGCGTGGGCCGAGCACGTCGAAGTAGTTCTCGCCGACGAACTGGCTTTCGGCCTCTCGATTGTTCTGGCCGTACTCGATCACCGACGATCGCCCATATCCGAGGGACTGGCGCGTGATCGCCTCGTAGCTGTGCATGCCCGCCGTGAGCGCGGCGTCACGCTCCCGATTCGGAACGCGCCCGTGATAGTCGCCGAAGAACTTCACCCAGTAAAGGTGTCCCGGCGACCGCATGTCGAGCCGCGGATGCGCCAGGGCGTCGAGCACGCTGTACATCGTCGTGTTCAGCGCGATCGCCAGCGCGAGCGAAAGAATGACGACCGTCGAGAAGACGGGCTGTTTGCGCAACGTGCGCACGGTAACGCGAAACCCGTCGAGGGACATGAGGTCTCTCCAAAGCCATGTCATCCTGAGCGCAGCGAAGGATCTCCTTCCACGGACGAAGATCCTTCGCTGCGCTCAGGATGACGAACGAGGCGCCCTCCTGCGCTCAGGATGACGAACGAGAAGCCTTCGCTGCGCTCAGGATGACGAACGTGCATGACGAGCGGTGATTACCGATCAGTCTTCAGCTTCTCCGCGAACCCGCCGAACGTCAACACCCACCGAAACGCCTGCTGCATTCCCTTCACCGCTCCATCGAGCGCCGTCACCCCGATGCGCTTCGCCAGCCAATCCATGCCGCGTATGAGAACTAGTATGAAGCCCAACACCCCCAACGCGAGCGCCCACAACGGAAAGACGACGACGAAGAAGATGAGGATGAACGGCAGCAACAGGATCGGAACGATCGGCAGCAACCCCATTCCGGCGACCACGGAACCTCTCAGGTCGATTGTATGGGGGCTAATCTAACATCATTCGCACAAGAAACCGATCCTTCGCTTCGCTCAGGATGACACGCCGAGTGAAACCGATCCTTCGCTTCGCTCAGGATGACACGTGACCTCGCTCAGGATGACACATGGCTTCGCTCACGATGACACATGGCTTCGCTCAGGATGACACGCCGAGTTATGGCACCATGCCGATCCCCAGGACACGCGACTCCATGACGAGCCCGGCTATCCCGCTCTGCGTATCGAGATCGATCATCATGACGTCGAACGGATTGCCGGTCGCATTCTCGACCACCACGAACGCGTACTTCGAGTCAGGGCTCATGGCGATGCCGCGTGCGGCGCCCTTTCCCACTCGAAGGAGAATCACCGGCGGCTTTCGTCCGACCAGCGATTTGATCCGGATCTTGCCGTCCTCGACGGTCACCGAGTCGTGCCCGTTCGGCGAGACCGCGCGCATGGCGAGTCCGAGCACGCGGTTGCCCGACTCGTTCGTGTGATCGACCCACGCGCCGCAGTCGCTCCCCTCCGCCGGAATGCACGGACGAAACTCGGCGACGGCCACCTTTCCATCCGGCACCGCCAACTCCACCCGATACCGCTGCGCCTGCGCGACCGACGCGCACGCCACCAACCCTATCGCCAGAGCGACCGAACGTCCGATGTAGCTCACATGTATTTCCAGTTGCGCGGCTTTCCTTCGGCCATCCACTCCACCGCTTGTGTCACACGCCGCATGCGCGTGTCCTCGCCCTTCGCGTCCGTGATCCATTCAATGTATTCGCGCTGCTGGCTCGGGCTGAACTTCTCGTAGCCCGCGAGCGCCTTCTTGTTCTTCTTGATCGCCGCGATGAAGTAGTCGGGCATCGCGAGCGCCTTCTTCGGCTTGGGCGTTCGCTTCGGGACGGTCGTGCCGGTCGCGTTGAGCTCGACGGCCTTCTTGATGTAACCCACGAGCTTCTTTTTCGGCGGGAGATCGGCGACCGATCGCAGCTTCCCAAATTGTCCCGCCGTGCCCTCGACCCGGACGCCGTCCTCGAGAATCAGCGCGCCCTTCCAGAAGCTGACCGCCGCGTGCTCCTTGAACGCCCCCATCACCAACACGATGCCGTTGTGCATGAACGCCGGCGCGCTCCACTTGAGCGTTTCCTCACAGTCGGGGCACGCCTCGTGGACGGTCTCGCGAATCGTCGTGAGGATCGGCTTGGCGAAGTCGGGCGCCTTGGCGATGTAGGCGTCGACGCGTTTATCGGTCTTGGGCATCGGTCGTGACGAAGGGTGGGTTACCAGATGTGTGGAATCAGCGCCGCGCTGCGCACCATCGGATCGCCGGGCTTGCACCCGAACGCCGCCGCGAAGCTCGGCATGTTCGACAGCGGGCCGTTCGTGCGCCAGCGCTCGGGCGCGTGCTCGTCCACCGTCACGCGATTGCGCAAAGCCTCCGGGCGCGAGTGGCCGCGCCAACTCTGCGCGTAGCCGAGGAAGAAGCGCTGCTCCGGCGTGAATCCGTCGATGAGGCCCGGCCGTCCATTGCGTTTGAGCGCGCGCTGCAAGGCATCGTACGCCGTGAGCAGGCCGCCGTAGTCCGCGATGTTCTCGCCGAGCGTGAGCTTGCCGTTCACGTGGAAGGTGTCGACCTGGATGAAGCCGTTGAACTGGTCGACGACCTTCTGCGTCTCGCGCGCGAACTGCGTCGAGTCGTTGGGCGTCCACCAGTCGCGGAGATTGCCTTTCGCGTCGAAGTGCCGGCCCTGGTCGTCGAAGCCATGGGTGAGCTCGTGCCCCGCCCAACTGCCGCCCAACGATCCGTAGTTCGCGGCGTCGTCGGCTTTCGCGTCGAAGGTCTGCGGCGCGAGCGCGCCCGACGGAAAGACCATCTCGTTCTTCGCCGGGTTGTAGTAGGCGTTCACCGTGGGCACGGTCATCTCCCACTCGGTGAGATCGACGTTCGTGCCGGGGCGGTTCACCGTACGCTTCCACTCGAACTCGTTGGCGCGGGCGAGATTCAGCACGAACGGCCCCTCGACGGTCTCCAGCTTGGAGTAGTCGCGCCACTTGTCGGGGTAGCCCACCTTCTCGCCCATGAGCGCGAGCTTGTTCATGGCCTGCTTCTTGGTCGCCGCCGACATCCAGTCGAGCGCCTGCACACGCTGGCCGAACGACGCGCGGATGTCGTCGATCAGCGCCTTGGCCCGGGCCCGCGCCGAAGGCGGGAAGGTCTTGGCGACGTACGCCTGGCCGAGCGCTTCGCCGATCGTGCCGTCGGTCACCTGGAGGCAGCGCTTCCATCGCGGCAGCAGCGCCTTCGCTCCGGAGAAGCGCGAGGTGAACTTGAAGTTCTCGTCGACGAACGGCGTGCTCAACCAGGGCGACGCTTCGGACAGCGCGTGATACCGAAGGTACGCCCGCCAGTCGGCGACGGGCGTCTTTACGATCAACTCATTCAACTTCTTGAAATATACCGGCTCCGCGACGTTGAGCTTCTGGAACGGCGCCGTGACGCCGACGTCGTGGAAGTAGGCCGTCCAGTCGATGTCGGGCGCGGTGGCGTGGAGCTGGGCGAGCGTCATCTGGTGGTCGATCGCCGACGGATCGCGCCGGGCCACGCGCTCGAGCGACGACTTCGCCAGCTCCGTCTCGAGGGCCAGCACTCTGCCCGCCTCGGCGTTCGCCTGCGCGGCGTTCTCGCCGGCGAGCGTGAGCATCTTCGCGATGTGGTCGACGTAGGCTTTGCGCAGAGAGTCGGACGACGCGTCGGGCTTCGTGTAGTAGTCGCGATCGGGCAGTCCGAGGCCGCCGCGATCGACGCCGGCGAGATAGTGCACCGCGTCGTGGATGTTGACGTCGGCGCCGTAGTTGAACGCCACCGTCGCACCCGAGGTCTCCAGCTTGGCGATCTCCTTCAGCAGCGACGCCTTCGAGCTCACGGCGTCGATGTCCGCGAGCGTCGGCGCGAGCGGCGCGAGGCCGGCCCGCTCCGTGCCCGCCGAATCCATGCACGACGCGTAGAAGGTGCCGAGCTTCCGCGCGGTGCTCTGCGCCGGGAGCTTGGAGCGCTGTGCCATCGCGTCGTCGAGGACCGACCGCACGACGAGCTGATTGCGGTCGTTCATGTCGCGTCCCACACCCGACGACGGGTAGGCGGCGGGAATGGTGTCGTGCATGAGCCAGCCGCCGTTGGCGAACTGGAAGAAGTCGACACAGGCCTTCGCCGAGCGATCGATGTAGCCGGCGTCGACCACCTTGAGGGGCGGAAGGGACGACGCGTCTGCCTTCTGGGCGACGGCGCGCCGGGCTGATGCGAGCACGCACAGGGCAACGAGCGACGAGCGAATGCTGGGTCTCATGATGGGTCCTAGAGCGTGGATGGCGCGTCGTGGCCGGGACATGCCCAACAATTTGAGTCCGGAGCGTCGCGCACGCCACACCGATAGCATTCGTATATGGACGCGGGCGCTGGGGTCTCGCACCCTCGCCGGGTACCGCGATAGCTTCTAAAGATGCGCCGACTCCTCGCCATGTTCGCCCTGCTCCTCCCCGCCGCGGCCACTGCCCAACGCGCGCCCGCGGTGTTCACGCACGCCGACACGCTACGCGGCAGCAACGGGCCGGGCCGCTCGTGGTGGGACGCCGCGTTCTACGACCTGCACGTCGCCGTCATGCCGGCCGACAGCAGTATCCGCGGCTGGAACGCGATCACCTACCGGGTGCTCGTGCCGGCCACGGAGATGCAGATCGACCTCCAGACTCCGCTCGAAGTGGACAGCATGGTGCAGGACGCGAAGCGTCTCACCTACCGCCGCGACGGCGACGCATTCTTCGTGTCGCTCATCTCCCCGCAGCGGCCGGCCGCGCGGAAGAAGATCACCGTCTACTACCACGGCCAGCCCAAGGCGGCGAAGCGTCCGCCCTGGGACGGAGGCTTCATCTGGCAGCACGACAGCCTCGGCAACCTCTGGGTCGCGACGGCGAACGAAGGGCTGGGCGCCAGCGTCTGGTGGCCGAACAAGGACATTCCCAGCGACGAGCCCGATAGCCAGCGCGTCGCCATCACGGTGCCCAACCCGATGATCGACGTGTCGAACGGCCGCCTGCGCAATACGACGACGAACGGCGACGGTACCACGACCTACGAGTGGTTCGTGTTGGAGCCGATCAACAACTACAGCATCGAAGTGAACGCCGGACAATACGCGCATTTCGGCGACATCTACAACGGCGAGCGCGGCAAGCTGACGATGGACTTCTGGCCGCTCGCCTACCATCTCGACACGGCGAAGGTGCAATTCCAGCAGGCGAAGCCGATGATGAAGTGCTTCGAGCACTGGTTCGGGCCGTACCCCTGGTACAAGGACGGCTACAAGCTCATCGAGGCGCCGCACCTGGGCATGGAGCACCAGAGCGGCGTGGCATACGGCAACAAGTACAAGAACGGCTACTCGGGACGCGACCTCTCCGGCACCGGCTGGGGAATGAAGTGGGACTTCATCATCGTGCACGAGAGCGCGCACGAGTGGTGGGGAAACAGCGTCACGGCCGCGGACCAGGCCGACATGTGGATCCACGAGAGCTTCGCGAACTACGCTGAAGGTCTCTACGCGGAATGCCGCGACGGCAAGCAGGCGGGCGCCGAGTACATCATCGGGAGCCGGCGGAACATCAAGAACGACGCGCCGATCATCGCGCCGTACGGGGTGAACGCCGAGGGCTCGGGCGACATGTACTACAAGGGCGGGAGCATGCTGCACATGCTCCGCCAGATCATCGACGACGACGAGAAGTGGCGCGGCATCCTGCGCGGCATCCAGTCCACCTACCGGCACCAGACGGTGACGACGCCGCAGATCGAGACGTACATCGACACGCACGCCGGGATCGACTTCAGCAAGGTCTTCCGGCAGTATCTGACGACGACGCAAATACCAGTACTGGAATACAAGAGCGCGAATGGCCATACGGCGTACCGCTGGACGAACGTCGTTCCGGGGTTCGCGATGCCGGTGAAGGTATTCGCCGGCGGCGTCACCACCTCGTCCTGGCTCCGGCCGACCGAGGCGTGGAAGACGATGTCCGGACCGTTCGTGCCCCTCGAGATCGATCCAAACTTCTACGTCACGGCCAAAGACGTGACCACACCATGATGCTCCGGCGCCTCGGCTGCGCCGCCGCGCTCTCGCTCTTCGCCGCACGGCCGGCCGCCGCGCAGAAGCTCGAGGTGCTCTGGTATTCGGTGGCCGGCGAGGAGAGCGTGCAGAGCTTTCTCGCGCACGCCGGCCAGATCTCGATCGTCTCGCCGCAAGTGTTCGCCTTCGATCGCAACGGCGCCATCCACGGCAAGGTCGATCCGCGCATGGTCGCGCGCGCGCACGAGGCGGGCGTGAAGCTCGTGCCGCTGGTGATGAATCCCGGCTTCGACCAGCCGATGATGCACAGAATCCTCACGGTGGCAAACGTCCGGCAACGGGCGATCAGGAATCTCGCCGCGCTGTGCCGCGACAATCACTTCGACGGCATTCAGTTCGACGTCGAGAACGTGCACGTGAAGGATCGCGACCGGCTCACGAGCTTCATGCGCGAGTCGGCGGTGGCGCTGCACGCGGTGAGCTGCACCGTATCCGCCGCCGTCGTGCCCCGCACGAGCGACACGCCCGGCGCGTCGAGCTATGACCGTTGGATCTTCGACAACTGGCGCGGCGTGTACGACTACAAGGCGCTCGCCGAGTCGCTCGACTTCATCTCGTACATGACGTACGCACAGCACACCGGCGGCACGACGCCCGGCCCGGTGGCGGGCTACACCTGGATGCAGGCGTCGCTCACCTACGTGCTGTCGCTCGGCGTGCCGCCGGAGAAGATCTCACTCGGCATTCCGTCCTACTCCGACTGGTGGTATCCGACCTACGACGCCAAGGCGGGCGCGCGCGTACGCGGCACGGACATCGGATTCGCCAAGGTCACGTCGCTCGTCGCCCAGGCCGGCGTGACTCCGACTTGGGACGACCGCGAAAAGGCCGCGTACGCATACTGGCCGGTGGACGACGTCTATCGGTGGGCGTGGATCGAGAACGCTCGCGCGTTCGCGGCGAAGGTCGCGTTGGTGCACGAGCACAAGCTGCGCGGGTATTCCGTGTGGGTGCTTGGGCTCGAGGATCCGAGCGTATGGGCCAGGTAGCGCGGTTCAATCGTTTCGAGAGCCGTCAACTCTGAGGGACGATGCCGGTGAGCGACTCGATCTCCTCGTCGCTCAGCTCCAACTCGGCCGCGCGCACATTCTCCTCCAGGTGCGCCACCTTGGACGTTCCCGGAATGACGAGCATCGCCGGCGATCGCGCGAGCAGCCACGCAAGCGCCACTTGCATCGGGTTGGCTCCGTGCCGCTTCGCGATCGCCTCGATGCGGCGCGCGGTGATCGCCGCCTGGTCGGCGTCCTCGAGCTTGCCGGCGACGAGCGGGAACCAAGGAATGAACGCGAGTCCCTCGGCGGCGCAGTAGTCGACCTCGGCATCCCACTCACGGTCGACGATGTTGTACCGGTTCTGCACGGATACGATCGGCACCACCTTGCGCGCCGCGTTGATCTGCTCGGTGTCGGCCTCCGACAATCCGACGTTCCGCACCTTTCCTTCGCGAATGAAGTCGGCGAGCACGCCGAACTGTTCGCCCTGCGGCACTTTGTCGTCGATCCGATGCAGCTGCCACAGATCGATGCGCTCCAGCTTGAGGCGCTTCAGACTTCCGTCGAGCGCCTTGCGTAGATACTCCGGCCGGCCGTTCGGCGTCCACTTGTCCGGGCCCGGACGCTCCAACCCACCCTTTGTCGCGATCACCAGCCCCGACGGATATGGATGCAGCGCCTCGGCGATGATCTCCTCGGAGACGTGCGGCCCATATGAGTCCGCCGTGTCGATGAAGTCCACGCCCAGCTCGACGGCGCGGCGCAACACGCGAATAGCTTCGGCGCGATCCGCCGGCGGTCCCCAGATTCCCGGCCCGGTGATGCGCATGGATCCATAGCCCATGCGATTGACCCGCAGGTCGCCACCGATGGCGATCGTGCCAGCTTGCGCGGCCGGTTTCGGCGAGCTTTCGCGCGCCGGCGCGCTATTGTTTGCAGTCATGTGTCCTCTGTCCTCTCGACAACGTGAACGCGAGACGCGTGCAAGAACCATCCCTTCCGAAAGATCATGACTGATGCAATCGCGGCCGCCGACCGCGACTACGTCCTCGGCACGCACGACGACGAGATCGCGCGACTCGGCCTCCAACACACCGTGTGGCGCCCGCGCGCACTCGGCGCGTGGCAGCGCGCAGGGTTCAACGTAGGGCAGACGATCATCGACGTCGGCTCCGGCCCTGGCTACGCGACGCTCGACCTCGCCGAGCTGGTGGGCGCGGGCGGTCGCGTGATCGCCGTCGATCGTTCGCGGCGCTTTCTCGACACCCTCGAGGCCGGCCGCCGCGCGCGCGGCATCGACAACGTCACCGTGGTCGAGTCGGATCTGGACGACGCAACGTTCGACGCGTCCGTCGCGAACGGCGCGTGGTGCCGCTGGGTGCTGGCGTTCGTGCAGCGCCCGCGCGATCTCCTCGCGCGCATCGCCGGCGCGCTCAAGCCCGGCGGCGTCTTCGTGTCGCACGAGTACTTCGAGTATGCATCGTGGCGGGCCGTCCCTCGCTCGCCGCTGTTCGAGGAGTTCGTGAGCGCGACGATCGCCAACTGGCGCGCGAGCGGCGGCGAGCCCGACATTGGCCTCGAGGTGCCGCGCTGGCTCGAGGAGCTCGGCTTCGAGATCGAGTCGACGCGCACGCTGATCGACGTGATCTCCCCGCGCGACTACATGTGGCAGTGGCCCAAGTCGTTCATGGAAATTGGGCTCAAGCGGCTCGTGACGCTCGGCGCGATCGAGGTGGGGAAAGCGCGCATTATCGAGGAGGAGCTCGAGCGCGTCGGCAACTCTCCGGACATGCGGATGATCACGCCCGGCGTGCTCGAGGTGATTGCGCGGAAGCGGTAGCGCTACGCCGGCGGCACCGCGTCCAGCATCTGCTGCAGGTCGCGCGCTCGCTTCGCCGACTGATCGGCGAAACACTGCGCCCTGTCGCGCGCCCAGAGCGCTCCGCTTCCAACCGTATGACACGCCTGATCTCGGTCGTCGAGCCAGCGCCGCTGCGTGGAGCGCAAGCGTTCGACGGCATCCGGATCCGGGTCGTCGCCCGTCACGTTCGCCTGACGGCGCATCGCGGCGATGAGCCGCTGATACACGCCGTTCAACTCGGCGTCGTTCCGGTCGATCGAATTCGAGAGACAGCGCCGCTGATCCGAGGCGCTCGGCGAGCTGCACACGTCGGCCGGCGCGCTGGCCGCGACGCTGGTGTCGATGCGCGTGCTGTCCGCCGGAATCGGCATCGTGAGCACGGGCGCGGTGCGCGGCGGCTCGTGACGGCGAGTTTCGGGAGGTGTGAATCCGGAGCGCACGGCCGGCGCTCGCATCGTGGTCTCCGGAACGACCGGCACCGGGATCGGGACAGGTGTGGGAGTCACGACGGTCGGCTGCTGCGCAATCGGCGCCGGGATCACCGCCGGCGGGATCGACGTGTCGGGCTGTCCGCGCATTGCCACATCGCCAGCCGCCTCGCCCGCCGGCGCGACGCGGTCGCTATTCGCCGTGCGGTCGACGACTGCTTTGTCGCGTCTGCTCATGAAGAACAGCGCGACGATGACCGCCAACGCGCCCACGGCGACGGCCGTCGCCAGACGCGCGTTGAAGCTCCACTTCGGTTTCACGGCGACCACCGCGCCGCGCGACGAGCTCACCGCCTCGGAGTAGAGCGGAGTCGGCTCGGCGAGCGTGCCGCCGAGCATGGCGATGTACGCGCCGACGTCGCGCGGCGCGTTGCGGTCGCAGCGCACGAGCGCCTCCGTTTCCGCAACGACCGCCGGCGAGAGCTCGGGGCGAAGCATGGCGAGCGAGGTCGTCGCCATCGTATCGATGCGCTGCCCCGACAGCATCTCCCAACCAAGCCGTCCGATGGTGCGCGCATCTTCACACGGGTCGATGCTCGACGCCGCAGGCGCCGGCTCGAGCGACAGCAGCACGCGGCCGCTGCCCTGCTGGAAGATCAAGCTGTCTTGCGCGACCTCACGGTTCGCGATGCCGTTGGAGCGCGCCCAGTCGAGCGCGGCGCGCACCTGGCCCAGCGTGCCCGCCACCCGCGGAAGAGGCACCGGACCCACGGCGCTGAGCAACTGGTCGAGCGTCGAGCCGCGCACTCGCGCGCGCGCCACGGCGAACACGCCGTCGCCGAGCCAGCGTCCTTCGATGACGGGAATGACGTTGGGATGCCGCGACGTCTTGAGCCGCGCAACGTCGCCGGCGAAGCTCGACAGCGACTGTTTGTCGCCGGTGGCCGCGCGAAACACCGTGATGGTGACGTCGCGATTCAGCTCCAGATGCCGCGCGAGATACGTGCGCGAATCGGGCGTGCGATGCAGCTCGGTGAGGATCTGATAATCCTTGTCGAGCTTGCTGAGATCGGCGGTGAAATCATCTGTGGGCATGCCGCATTGATGTGCGCGAAACATGCCCACAGATCCAGCTCAGGCTGACTGCTTTGCCGCCTTCTCCGCCCGTACGTGGGTCAGCCAGCCGTAGGTGTCTTCGCCAGCACCCTGCACGAGATCCATGAAGCGCTGCTGGATCTGCGTGGTGATCGGACCGCGGCGGCCGTTGCCGATGTCGACGCGATCGACGCTGCGGACCGGCGTCACTTCGGAGGCGGTGCCGGTGAGGAAGATCTCGTCGGCAATGTAGAGCATCTCACGCGGCAGCTCCTGTTCGCGGACCGGAAAGCCCATGTCGCCAGCAAGCTGAAGGATGCTGTGGCGCGTGATGCCGTGGAGGAGCGTGCCGTTGATCGTCGGCGTGTAGATCGTGCCTTTGTGGATGACGAACAGATTCTGTCCGGAGCCTTCGCTGACCATGCCGTCGGGGCTGAGCGCGATGCCTTCGGCGTAACCGTTGCGCAGCGCTTCCATCTTGACGAGCTGGCCGCTCAGGTAATTGCCCGCGACCTTCGCCATGGCCGGAATGGTGTTCGGCGCCACGCGGTTCCAGGTCGAGACGCAGGCGTCGATGCCGTTCTCCAGAGCGCCGTCGCCGAGGTACGCGCCCCACGGCCAACAGGGGAGGTAGACCTCGACCGGGCTGTCCATCGGAACCATGCCCGACGCGCCGTAGCCGCGGAGCACCATGGGCCGGAGGTAGCAGGCGTCGAGGTTGTTCCGATCGACCAGCTCGCAGCACGCGGCGACGAGCTCGTCGAGGGAGTACTTCACCTCCATGCGGTAGATCTTGCACGAGTCGAGCAGCCGCTGGAGGTGGTCCTCGAGGCGGAAGATCGCCGGGCCGCGCGGGGTGTTGTAGCAGCGAATCCCCTCGAAGGCCGAGGATCCGAATTGCAGCGAATGGGAGAGCACGTGAACGGTGGCATCGGCCCAACGGACGAACTCTCCGTCGCGCCAGATCCACTCGGTCTCGTTGATTTTGGCCATGAAACTCCTCGATGGTCGGGTGCGCCGCCGGCGGCGTGCCCGAAATATGGTTGGATGCAGGGCGGGATGCGAATGGCGGGAACCCGCGCCCGCGCTCGTCGCCGTTCGTCCGCGTTAGTGCAGTTCCAAACGATATGACCCGCAACGACTTAGGAATTATCCCCCAGGATCAAACGCTTTCCGTTATCGTAGTGTCTAAGGGTAGACACTAGGAGGAAGCGCGAATGGCTCTGCTCAAAGGCACGCTCGACGTGCTCGTATTGAAAACTTTGTCCTGGACGCCGATGCACGCGTTCGAGATCACCACCTGGCTCGAGGAGCGGTCGACCGGCCGGCTCGTCGTCGACGACGCCGCGCTGCTGCAGGCGTTGCACCGAATGGAGGAGCGCAAGCTCATCGTGGCCGAGTGGGGCGTGACGAAGAATGGGCGCCGCGCGCGATACTACCGGCTCACCACCATGGGGCGCGCGCACCTGCGCGCCGAGTCGGAGCGGCTCGTCGATCACTTCGACGCGCTCACGACCGTGCTCGCGATCCGCAAGGCGTAGCGTGCTTCGACCCGGCATCCGGCGGCTGTTTCGCCTGCCTCTACGCACGTCGGCGTCGATCCACGCCGACGTCGACGAGGAGCTCGAGTCGCTGCTCGCGGCGCGCATCGATGCGTACGTCGCACACGGCATGTCGCCCGCCGCGGCGCGCGACGAAGCGCTGCGGCGGCTCGGCACCACCATCGAGAGCGCACGCTATCAACTTCACCAGTCGGCCGACCTCCGGGAGCGACGCATGCGATTGCACGAGCACGTCGAGAATCTGTTGCAGGACCTGCGCTACGCCGCGCGCGGGTTGGCGCGACGGCCGGCGTTCACCGCCGTCGCCGTGCTCACCCTGGCGATCGGCATCGGTGCGACGACGGCGATCTTCAGCGCCGTGAACGTGCTCCTGCTGCGGCCGCTGCCTTACGCGAAACCCGACGAGCTGATGAAGGTCACGCTCGTGGCGCCCGCGTTCGGAGAACGCAAAGGCACCGACCAGATGGTCTGGTCGTATCCGAAGTATCTCGTCTTCCGCGACGCGCAGCGCGTGTTCCAGGAAAATGCGCTCTACTCCGGACAACAGCTCACCGTGACGAGCGGCGACATCGAGCGCATTCGCGGTGAGTTCGTGGGCGCGACGTACTTCCGCACGCTGGGCATCGTACCGGTGCGCGGCCGCGACTTCGATCGCTCCGTCGACGCCCATGCCGGCGCGCCAAAGGAAGTGATTCTCTCCTACGCGATGTGGGAGCGGCGCTTCAACGCCGACCCCGCGGTCGTCGGGCGCGTGCTCGACCTCGACCGTGAGCCGTACACGATCATCGGCGTGGCGCCGCGCGGATTCCTCGGGCTCACGGGTACGGGCGAGGTCTTCCTTCCGATCACCACGCGGCCGGCCGACGACCTCGATCAGCCGTTCTCACACGAGTTCTGGCTGGTGGCGCGCCGCGGCGCCGGCGTGTCGACGCAGCAGGCCGCGACTGCCGTCGCCGTGCTCGGCGGCCGAGTGGCCGAAGCATTTCCGGACAGGGTCCTCGGCAACGCGCGAATGGGCGCAAAGGCGCAGCCGCTCGATGCCGTGCGCATATCACCGCTCATCAAGCGCTCGCTGCTCATTCTCTTCGGCGCGGTCAGCTTCGTGCTGCTCATCGCCTGCGTCAACGTGGCCAACCTGCTCCTCGGCCGCGCGAGCGCTCGGCGGCGCGAGATTGCCGTGCGTCTCGCGATCGGCGCCGGCCGCCTGCGGCTCGTGGGGCTGCTGCTCACCGAGAGCGTGTTGCTCGCGCTCGTCGGCGGCGCGGCGAGCATCGTAGTCGCGTGGCTCGGCGTGCACGCGCTGAGCGCGGTGAATCCGGCGACGACGCTGCGCGTGAATCGCGACACGAGTCTCGGCGCGGTCGCGTTCTCGTCGATCTCGCTCGACTGGACCGCGCTCGCGTTCACGTTGGCGCTCACGCTCGTCGTGGGCGTGCTGTTCGGCCTCGTGCCCGCCATCGGCGCGACACGCGCGTCGCTCACGGACGCGCTCAAGGACGGACGCCCGCGCGCGCGGCGCGGCATGGGGAGCGCGTCGGCGGGACGACATACGCTCGTCGTCGCGGAGGTGGCGTTGGCGGTCGTGTTGCTCGCGGGGTCGGGATTGATGATTCGCAGTCTGTCGAAGCTCATGTCGGTCGACACCGGGTTCGACGCGCGCAACGTGCTGACCGTACGCCTTACGGTTCCCCCGGGCGGATTGGCGCGCGACTCGCTGCCCGCGTTCTATACGCAGCTCCTCGAGCGAATCCGCGCCGTGCCGGGCGTGCTCGATGCCGGCCTCAATAACTGCGCGCCGTTGGGCGGCAGTTGCAACGGCACGTCGATTCGCTTGCTCGACCGGCCAAAGCTCGCGTTGGAGCTGTCGCCGCCGATCGGCATCGACTGGGTGACGCCGACCTGGTTCTCGACGATGCGCGTTCCACTCGAGGCAGGACGCTTGTTCACCGACGCCGATCGCGCCAACACGCCGAAGGTGACGGTCATCAACGAGAGCGCGGCGAAGAAGTTCTGGCCGAACGAGAGTCCGATCGGCAAGCACGTCGAGATTGGCCAGGGCGGCTTGGACGACGCGGAAGTGATCGGCGTCGTCGGCGATGTGCGGCAGACTCCGGACTCGGTGTCGCATCCGGTGTCGTATGCGTCGTACTATCAGTCGCCGCGCGCCGGCGTGATCCTCTTCATCCGCACGGGCGCGAATCCGGCCGCGCTCGGCGCCGACGTCCGTCGCGCGATCCACGACGCGGCGCCGCAGTATCCCGTGTACGACATGCAGACGATGACCGACCGCGCGGCGGCGGCCACGGCACAAGCGCGCTTCAGCGCCGCGCTGCTGGTGCTGTTCGCGGCGACCGCGCTCTCGCTCGCGGCGATCGGCATCTACGGCGTGATGTCGCTCGCCGTCGCGGCGCGCACGCGCGAGATCGGCATCCGCATCGCGCTTGGCGCCGATCGGGCGCGCGTGCAACGCCTGGTCGTGGGCGAGGGGCTCGCGCTGGTCGCGGCGGGCGCCGTGATCGGATTGGGTGGCGCGCTCGTCGCGACGCGGCTGTTGCGAAGCCTGCTGTTCGATCTCACCCCGTCGGATCCCATCACCTACGTGACGATCGTCGCGCTGCTCGGAGTGGCGGCGGTCGTGGCGAGCTGGATTCCGGCGAGGAGGGCGGCGCGGGTGGATCCGGTGGTGGCGCTACGAACGGAGTAGCGCGGGGAAAGTAGTTCGACGCGCTGTGAGTTTACGGTTTTGAGCCATCGGCGATCGGTGGGAGCCGGACCTCGACAGTCCTCTTTTTGGGCAGGACTGTCGGGGTCCATCAGTCACTCGAGACCGATCGCCGACGGCCGTGAACCGACAGCGCGTTGGGAAACCGTCCATGCGGCAATCGCCTACGGCCGCGCGCCTTGCGCAGCGAAGGATCGCCGTGCGATGGGCCGGTTGTCATCCTGAGCGCAGCGAAGGATCGCTGTGCGAGGGGGCGGTTGTCATCCTGAGCGCAGCGAAGGATCGCTGTGCGAGGGGGCGGTTGTCATCCTGAGCGCAGCGAAGGATCGCCGTGCGAGGGGCCGGTTGTCATCCTGAGCGCAGTGAAGGATCGCCGTGCGAGGAAAGCGATCCTTCGACTCGCTTCGCTCGCTCAGGATGACTGCGCTCGCTTCGCTCGCTCAGGACGACCGCGCTCGCGCCGCGCTCGTACTGCGCCCTGATTCGCTCGCCCCTCGCCCCTCGCCGGTCGGAGCGATCCTTCGCTGCGCTCAGGATGACAACGCGCGAAGGATGACAACGCGCGAAGGATGACAAGTTCCTTCGCCCCTCGCCCCCTACGTCCCCGCCACCACCGACACGATCGCCCATCCCACTTCATCGTGCCCCAGATCCGAATGGCCCCCGATCACCGCGTTCGCATCGAGACTGTACACGCCGCGGGCCGCGAACCAGTACGGCGTGCCGGCTTGGCCGAGCGTCACCACCTGCGACTCCGGCGTTTTCTGCGCGCCGTTGCGGCCGAGTCCACCGTACGGATCGTCCGCGTCGCCGAGCGCGGAGGCCACCTGCCGAGCAAGGCGCGAGGCGATCGGGTAGGCGACGCCGACCGCCTTGTCCTTCGACGTGAACGTGATGATGAGCGGACCGCGGATCCGCGCGGGATCCGTCACCACTCGGCGGAAGAAGCCGTCGCGCGTGCCGTCGTACGACTGCGCGAAGCCGTAGTGCGAGAAGGCGGCTTGGAGCAGCGACATCGAGTTGACCGGAAGCGGGTCGGTGCCCGTGGGGCCGGCAACCGCGGCGGTGACGAGCCGGCAGCCGAAGCTGTGGCCCATCATGTGGAGACGCAGCGCGTTGTCGCCGTCGGCGGGCCGAATGTCGCGAATGCGGCGCAGCACGTCGTACACGCCGGACTGCCCGACGACGCCGGCGCGGTTTTTCATCTGGTAGTACGTGACGAGGTTGACGAGGCTTTTCGCGCCGTCGACCGCCTTGCCGATCCAGTCGGTGAAGCCCGCCGCGCCGCCGCCGGCGGGTTGCTCGCCATGCGCGGGCCTGCTCAACCGCTGGAGCAATTGGTCGCCGTTAAGGGTGAACAGGTCGTCGGAGACGGCCGGCTCTTCGTCGTTCGCGTCGTGCGGCATGAAAGCGCGCACGATGCGCACGAACTCGTCGCGCGCATCCATCGACGCGGCCAGGGTGGGCGCCAAGGCCTTGGCTCGCGCCAACGACGCCGTTGCGTCGCCCGAATCGACGAGCGCCGACAGCGTGTCGAGCGAGCCGCCGAGTCCGGCGGTTCGATCTCCGGGCATCGCCGCGGCGCCGCCGGGAATGAGCTCCGCGTCGTCGAACTTCTTCGACGGCCAGAGAATGCCGACGACACCCACGCGACGCGCGTTGACGTTGTCGCATGCGGCGTTTTTCTGCTGCAGCACAGAGCCCACGTGGCTGAAGATGGTCTCGTACAGCCGCTCGGCTTCCGGCATGTCGTCGTTCCAGCCGTGCGAGATCACGAAAAGATCGGTGAGCCCACCTTGTGCCGGCGGCGCGGACACGGCGTTCATCGTGGCGTTCACCTGCGCCGGCGTGACGGGCGCGCCGTTCTTGTCGAACTCCACCGGGTAGTACGGGTACGGACCGACCGTCGTGGGATGGGCCATGGAGGTCACACCGATTGAATGGCGCGCATGACGTCCACGAGACCCGCGCCCTGGAAGTAGCGCTCGCGCTTGAGATCCGTGGCCGACGCGAGGAAGATTCGCTTCACTTCGTCGGCTTGTCCGATGAACTCGCGGCGAATCGAGAGAAATGCCGCGATCGCGCCCGACACGTGCGGCGCCGCCATGCTCGTGCCGCTGTCCTCGACGTAGAGCGCGTCACTCTGCGTGGCCTGCCGCGCCTTGTCGAGCGTGGCGCCCGCGCCACAAGACAAAATTTTCTCTCCTGGCGCGACGAGATCGGGCTTCGGCCGGCCGTCGCCGGTCGGTCCCTTCGACGAGAAGTACGACACGCCGTAGACGTGCGGCGAGTCACGATGCGTCGACCCCACCGTGATCGCCCGATCGGCGTTCCCCGGATCGTTGATGCTGAGCGTGAGCCCCGCGGCCACCGAGCCGCGCGCCACGGTGTCGGTGTAGCCGTAGCCCGTGTTCCCCGCCGCGACGACGACGATCACACCCGAGCGCACGAGCCGGTCCACGACGGTGCACAACGGGCTCTGGCCGCACGCGAACCACTCGGGATCGAAATCGTAGCCGACGCTCAGGTTCACGCCGTGGATACGAATGTCCTTCCCGTAGCCATTGATGCGCCCGATGTCCTCGAGCGCCGTTATGAGATTGCTCACCTGCCCACTGCCATCGCGGTCGAGCACCTTGACGCTCACGATCTTGCACTCGGGCGCCACGCCGCGAATTTTTCCGACGGGCACGAGCTCGTGCACCACCTCGCCGGCGTCGTCTCGGTGGCGGGCGATCGCGCTGATCACGGGCGGCGCACCGTTCGGCGCGGCGGGGTCGATCAGGTCCTCGGGCGCGAGCTCGCCGGCAACGATGCCGGCGACGTGCGTCCCGTGCCCGAAGTCGTCGACGAGCGGCGTCTCCGGCGCGCCGGGGGCCGCGGTGAAGTCGCGATGTCTGAGCGGCGCCTCGAGCTGGAGCGTCTTGTACTTTCGAAAGTGCGGATGATCGCCCTGCACGCCGGAGTCGAGCACCGCCCAGACGATGTTCCGCCCCGCCGCGGCGAACGACGTGAACGCCGCATCCGACTTTACCGTGCTCACCGACTTCGTGAGCAGCGCGCGGATCTCGAAGTCGGGCCAGATGCGGTAGATCACGCGGTAGGGCGCCGTCGATGCACCGCCCACCGACTGTGCGTCGAGCCGCACCAGAGCGCGAATGGCGCGTCCGCTCAACCGCGCGAAGACGTACTGGTCGCTGAGCTCCGTCTTGCGCTCGTTGACGCCGGTGCCGGGCTGCGCGGCGCCCGCCGCCGCCATCGCCGCGGCGGCGAGGTCGCGAACCCGTTCGCGCGCTCGCTCTCGTCCGCCGGGGAAATTGAGATTGAGGTCGATCACGACGTCGAACACCGCGTCGTCGCCCTGCGCCTTCATCGCCTTGTCGAGCGGCAGCGCGATGACCGTGCGGTCGAGGATGCGTGGATCGAACGACGGCTTCGTGTCGGGCACGGAGTTACCCCTTCGTGCAGGTGGTCGAACTAAGCGCGCAACACCTCGGCCGGGCTGGTCTTCGTCGCACGCCGCGACGGGAGATACGCGGCGACCGCCGTGACCACTCCCAACACGACGAGCACCGCCAGCACCGACACCGCGTCGAGCGACACCGACGGTCCCCACCACACGCTCTCGATGCGCACCAAGCCAACGACCGCAGCGAGCCCGATCACCGCGCCAACGACGAGCAGCCGCGCCACGTCGGTCAACAACAGCCGATGGATGTGCGCGATCGGCGCCCCCAGCGCCAGCCGAATGCCGAGCTCCTTCCGCCGCTCGGCGCTCCACGCGGCGACGAGACCATAGAGTCCCATGGCCGTGAGCAGCAAGCCGATGCTCGCGAAAATGCCGAGTCCAATGCCGCCCAGTCGCGACGTCGACAGGTTGCCGTCGATCCAGCTCTGCATCGTGACGGGCGTCGGCGGCTGCTGCGCGCCCGTCGCCGCGCCGATCGCGGTACGCAGCGCGCCGGTGATCTGCTCCGGATCCCGATCGGTCGTGGCGACGAGCGAGAAGTCGCCGGCCGGTGACTCGAGCAACGGGAAGTAGACACGCGGGTGAGTGGCGGAGATCGTAACGTCATAGATGTCCGGCACGACGCCGACGACCACCGCGTGCGTTTTGCGCCGCATGAGCGTGAGCTGCTGGCCGAGCGGATCGCGTCCCGGCCAAAGCAGCTTCGCCTCCGACTCGTTCACGATCGCGACGTCGAAGCCGTTTCGTTTCGCTTCGGCGGTGAGGCGATCGCTCGTAGTGAACTCGCGGCCGCGCAGCAGCCGCGCGCCGATTGCGCTGAAGTAGCCGGGTCCGACGAGCGCGAGACTCTGCATGGGCGCCGCGCCGGCGGGACGGTCGTCGCCAGGCAGGCGCACCTCGTCCATCAACGATCCGGGCCTGAGCGGCGGCGACTGCGTGGCGACGACGCGCCGAACGCCCGGCACCGCGGCCGCTCGGGCCATGACCGACTCGTAGAGCGACGTCCACTCGGTCTCCGTACGCTTTCCGTCGAGCGTCACGCGGCCGACGACCATGCGTTGCGCGTCGTAGCCGAGTGGCGTGTTGCCGAGTTTTTGAAACGTGCGGCCGAGCACCGCCGCGTCGGCGATGAGCACGAGCGACATCGCGATCTGCGCGGCGACGAGATACGACGTCGCGCGTTCGCCACGCGAGCCGGCGCCGGCTGTTCCGCGCAACACCACGAGCGGATCGCGTCGCGACGCTTGCAGTGCGGGGAGCAGACCGAACTCCAGCGCCGTGGCGACGGCAACTCCCGTGACAATCGCGACGATGCGCAGATCGAGACCGGCGTCCATCGCCGAGAGGAACTGCACTTGGCAGATCAGCTGCGTGAGCCAGCGCGCGAACAACAAACCGCCCGCCGCACCGAGCGTGGCGAGGATGGCCGGCTCGGCCAACGCTTGCAACACGATGCGGCCGCGCGATGCGCCGAGGCAGAGGCGAATGCCGAGCTCCTGCCGTCGGGCCGCGGCGCGCGCGAGCATCAGCGTCGCCACGTTCGTGCACGCGACCATGTGCAGCAGCGCGACCATCGCCCACGCGAGCACGAAGGAAATGAAGGCGGAGATCGTTTGGCCGTTCGTCTCGGTCAGGCGGTCGCGGACGGCAACCTTGATCGTCAGGTATTTGTCCGCTTCGGGGTTGGCGGCGACCAGCGCGCTCGTCGCCTGGTCCACGCTTCCCTGTACCGCCGCGACCGACACGCCCGATTCGAGACGGCCCGCGATGCTGAACGTTCGCGCTGCACGGTCGTCGAGCGAGTATGCGCGGCCCGTCGCCTCCGAGTACATGGTGTACGGCAGCCAGAGATCGGTGCGGCCCTCGGGATGCAATCCGGTGAAGCCCTTCGGCGCGACCCCGACGATCGTGAACTTCGTCTTCCCAATCGTGAGTTGCCGGCCGACGATCTGCTCGTCGCCGGCGAACACCGTCTGCCACATCACATGGCTGATGACGACGACGGGATGCGCCCCGCGCGGCTCGTCCTCATCGGCGGCGATGACGCGTCCCCGCTCGGCGCCGATGCCGAGCACGGTGAAGTAGTTGCCGGAGACGAGCGCGCTGCGCACCGACTGACCGGCGAGGGAATCGCCGAGTGTGAGGTCGTCGATCTTCCAGAGCGCGAGGCCGGTGACACCGCGAACGCGTGCGCGGAGATCGAGATAGTCGGGAACGGAGCTCCACGGCTGCCGCGCCGCGGGCCGCTCGCGCGTGTCGCCCGACGAGACACTGACGACGCGCGTGGGCTCGGGCACCGGCAACTTTCGAACGAACGCCGTGTCGATGATGCTGAGCACCGCCGCGTTCGCACCGATGCCGATTGCCAGCGTGAGCGTGACGACGACGGCGAAGACTGGTGAGCGGCGGAGGCCGCGCCAGGCATGGACGACGTCGCGCCGTGCGTGTTCGATCCAGGCGAATCGGGGCACCGGCAGTCTCCGACGGGGGTGGATGCTAGACGTGCGCTCAGGACATCGGGTCGCGACGAACGCCCGCCGCGGTTCGTACGCGCACCGCGGGCTCGGGCATGGGCGCCGAGAGGAGCGAGCTCTGTCGATCGTGCATCATGGACCAGATGAACAGCACGCGGGTGACGACGTTTTCCGTGACCGTGGTGCGCAGCACGTCGTAGCCGGCCGACGCGGCGACGAGCACGCCGAGGGCCATAGGCAGCGGCGTGACGCCGTAGGTGAGCAACGCGCCCACGGCGATCGTGCTCGTGCCGATCATTTTCAGCAGCGTGGCCCGCGTCCGCCCGACGACGCCGAAAAACGGCTCGCACTTGATGCGTCCATTGTCGTAGCGAATCTGGACGCTACACAGGTAGGGCAGCCGCACGCTCAGGTAGTCGGGCTCCTGCACGACGACCATGCCCGATTCCTCGAGTCGCGCACGAAGCTCGAGCAGCGCGGGATCGATCGGCATGGCCACGAGGATTCTCCGATGGGTTGGGTGCTCGAAGATGGGACGCCGCGGGCGGAGGGGCAATGCCGGTGTGGCGGCGGGCCGTCCGTTGCGAATGACTCAGTCGCTCTCGGGCCGCGTGGAGCGGCGACCGGCCAGCCACTCGATGGCGGCGATGAGGCGCGGGATTGGAATCGGCTTCTGCATCACCAGCCAGCGGCCGGGCGCGTTGGACAGGTTCCAGAACTCGTCCGTCCAGCCGCTCACGTACAGCGTGGGCCGCTCGCCGATCTTCGCGACGATCTCGTGCGCCAGGTCGGCCCCGTCGGCGTCGGGGAGCGCGATGTCGAGCACGAGCACGTCGACGGACCCGTCGAGCCGCTCGATCTCCGACAGCGCGGCCGCGCGGCTGCCTGCGGTCGCCACGTCGAACCCTTCGGCACGAAGGATCTCGACGTACGATTCGCAGATCGACGGATCATCGTCGACCACGAGCACGTGGGAGGCAGTGCTGGGGGCAGATGCGGCAGGAGAGGCGGGTGCAGTCACTCGAAGGGTGAGCAAGTCGGAACGGCGGCGTTCGGCGTACAGGGAGTCTAGTCAGTATCGACCTCACTCTGCCAGGACTCGAGCGTTCGAGGCTGAACGTTCCACCCCCGCGCAGCGTAATATCAGTGGATCCGTCACCAATATTTGGAGCTCGATCGTCCTTGGAAATTTCGTCGTCGCTGCGTCGCACCGTCCGCGCCGCGCTCGCTCTCACCGTGACCACCGGCCTCATCGGACTGGTTGCCGCGGCAACTCCCGCAACCGCGGGCCGCTTCGTACCCGGGCTAGCCTTTCGCATCTCGTCGTCCCTGCGCGTCTATGGCGGCGACACGCCGGGCGGGCAGGACGACGAGGTGATGCGCGGCCGCGGCATCGCCGCGAACAATCACGCGCGCATCGAGTTCCTCGCGTTCACGCCCGCGCCTCAGGGCGTCACGACTGACGACTATCTGATCGCGGTGGACTCGGGCAAAGCGTTCGTTCAGCACACGAGTCCCCTGCGCTACACGCCGGCGACCGACATGTTCGGCGGTCCGGCGGTGATCGCGCTCGGACGCGTCATGGGCGGCGGTGCGGGACGAGGCGCCGGCGGTGATTCGACGGGCGGCGGCGCGGCGCGCGGCGGTGCCGGTCGCGGCGGTCGTGGCTTCGGCGGTGGGGGAGGCGGCGGTCCGCCGGGCGGCGCGCGCGGAGGTCGGGGTGGTCGAGCCGGTCGTGGCGGCGGCACCGGATTCCTGAATCAGCTCGAGCTGCTCGACGTCAACTTCAAGATCGAGAAGCTCGGCGCGGGCGACGCGATGGACGGCCGGCCGACACAGCACTATCGGATCACGACCGACTATCGCGTCGTGTGGGGCGGCCAGGGCTTCCCCGCGCACGCCGTGACGGAGATCTGGTCGACGCAACTGCCGACGAACATTCCGAATCCGTTCGAACCGTTGATCGTCGGCGACCAGTCGACGGACGGTCCGCTCATCGAGTACGCGCTCAAGCTGCGCGCCGTCCGCTCGCAGATCGAGGGAACGCCGATCAAGGTCGTGACGACGACGACGTTCACCGGCATTCACGACATCGTCGGATTCAGCGGCTACGTCGCCGGCGATCCGTCGCTCGACAAGGTGACGGTCGTGCAGCAGACGCAGATCACGGGCATCGCGCCGGCGGAGGTGGATCCGAAGTTGGTGACGGTGCCCGACAACGCCGGCATGGAACCGCCGCCGCCGGATCCGTCGTCGCGCTAACGCTGCCGTAGCAAAACGCAGACACCGGTGCAAATTTCATCGATGAAGAAACTCGTCGCATTCGCCCTGACCGCCGGCTCGATTGCCGTGCTCTGCTACCCCACGCGCGGCGAAGGGTCGCGCACCGAGCCGACGCATACGGTGTGGGACAGCGTCTACACCGACTCGCAGACGGTGCGCGGCGATTCGATCTACAAGGCCACGTGCACCAGGTGTCACGGGCCGGAGCTCAAGGGCGGTGACGACGGATCACCGCTCGCCGGCGACCCGTTCTTCGTGGGCTGGGAAGGCAAGCCGCTCGCCGGGCTCTATGATCAAATTCGCAATTCGATGCCGCCCGAGAACCCGAAATCGCTGTCGCGCTCGCAAGTCGCCGATCTCGTGGCATACCTGCTCGCGCAGAATCACTTCCCGGCGGGCCATGCCGCGCTGTCCGACGACAGCGGCCGGTTGAACGACATCAAGATCGTACAGAAGAAGCCCTGAGCCAGTTGTCATCCTGACCCGGTTGTCATCCTGAGCGCAGCATTGTCATCCTGAGCCGGTTGTCATCCTGAGCCGACTGTCATCCTGAGCGCAGCGAAGGATCTCTTTCCATAGCGGAGGGATCCTTCGTCGCTTCGCTCCTCAGGATGACATGCTGCGATGACACGCGTCGATGACACGCGTCGATGACACGCATCGATGACACGCTTCGATGACATGCTTCGATGACACGCTTCGATTGACACGCCTGACACTCCTCAGGACGACACTACCCGCCGTTTCACCCAGGCGGCTTCTTCGTCGAATCCGCGGGCGTGGGCGGCGGTGTGGGCTCGTACTCCTTCTCGGGAATCCGGAAGACCTTCGCGATCGCCGGATCGCCCTCGTCGCCCAACACGCGCGTCGCCACGTAGTTGCCGATCTTCGGCGCGAACTTGAAGCCCTCGGCGTTGCCGCCGGCGGCGATCCAGACGTTGCCCCACTGCGGATGCTTGTCGATGATGAAGTTGCCGCTCGACGTCGACTCGTAGTGACAGGCGTGCGTCTGCGCGATCGGCGCGTCCTTGAGCAGCGGAAAGCGATGCGCGATGAAGCGACGCGATCCGTCGATGCGCGTCTGGTCCGCCCAACGATCGCTCGTATCCGGATCCTGCTGCGCGAGTGGAACATCCTGCTGCTGGTTGCCGCCGCCACCGCCGCCGCCCGCACCACCGCGCCCACCGGCGGCGCCACGACCGCCGGCGCCCGCCGCGTTCGAGAGGTTCGAGCCGGTGTCGGTGTTCGGCCGGCCCGGAACGGGGGCAGTCGGAGGCGCGCTCGGCGGCGCGCCCGCCGCGCCATTCGCCACCGTCTGCCCCGGCGGTGTCGGCGCACGCTCGGCGCCGCGCACGCGGAAGCCGCGGTTGTCCACCGGCAGCGCCGGCCAGCCCGTCACGCCGGGAAAGTTGTAGCTCGGGAGGTTCGGGAAGGTGAAGCGATGGTCGCCCGCCGGGGTGGCGAAGTAGCAGACGTAGCCGATCGGCACACGCGTCTTCTTCGCGAACAACTCGGGGAAAGTCTTTCCGAGCCACGGCCCCACGCAGTACACGAAGGTGTCGGCCCGCAGCGTGGCGCCGGTGTCGAGCGTGATCTCCTCCAGCCGGCCATTAGAGATCTTTGACGGCGTCGCCCGGCCAATCACGAGCTTGCCGCCGAGCTTCTCGAACACCGCCGACGCGGCCTGCGTCGCCCGCCGCGCGCGCACCACGCCGGCGTCGGGCTCGTAGAGCACCGCGGTGATGTCGTCCATGCCGATCACCGGGAAGGACTTGCGGACGTCGTCGGGATTCAGGATCTGATACGGGATCTTGTTCTTGTCCCACCACACCTTGCAGCGGAGCTGGAAGTTGTCCCACTCGCTGCGCATGATCAGGTCGCCGGTGACGTGAAACAGATTGAGGCGGAGATACTTGCCCCACTCGTCGTCGAAGGCGATCCAGCGTTTCATCGATTCGCGCGCCCACAACATCCAGAGCTCGCCGAGCTGGCCCGTCTTGTCGCCGTAAGAGGAGCGCACGCCGCGCGTCTCGTCGCCCGACGTCGACCGTGCGTTGCCCGGTCCATACGCGTCGACGACGGTCACCTTCGCGCCCATCTTCTGCAAGTTCATCGCGGTGAAGCTTCCCCACGCGCCCGCGCCGATGACGACGATCTCCGGCGACGCACTGGCCGAGCGCACCGAGCGTGTGGCCGTGGCCGAGAGCAGCGGTGCGGCATCGGCGCGTGAGGCGCCGCCGACCAACAGCGCGCCGGCGCCCGCACCGGCCACCTTGATGAAATCGCGGCGCTGCAGGGCGCTTGGCTCGGTTGACGCGATCGGCGCGGCGGCCGCGTCGATCGAATCGGGTGCCGAAGCCTTCAGGGGTTTCAGCGGCGAAGAATCGGGCGGCGTCGAATCGTTCGTCATGAGGCGGGTCGTCGGTGGGAGGGGTTGGTCGCGAGAAGATGGCCCCCGCGCGGCGCGAAATCAAACCGCCGGGTGGTCGCCAAACGCCGAACGGGCGATATAATTGGCGGGTACCAATTGGCGAGGGCCGCGCGACAGCGGCCGAACCGACACGCGTGGAGGGAGTCGATGCGGGTGAGCCGCTGGAGTACGCTCGGGTGGGCCGCGATGATCGTGGGGTGCGCGAGCGCCGCCGCGACCAACGTGCGCGCACCGCTCGGTGCGCGTCTCACGCCGGGCGCGAAGACGGGCGCGCCGGTGCCGCTGCGCAGCGATCCGACCGCGCGCGTGATTCTTTCCAGCGCGCCGGGCCTGCCGCCGGCATCGTACGCACCGTCGCAGGCCGCGCGCGGCGAGAAGGTCTACGTCGAGACGTGCGGGCAGTGTCACCAGCCGGCGCAGTTCGTGGGACAGAACTTCGTCGAGTCGTGGAACGACCGGCGAGTGTACGACTTCTACGCGCTCGTGCGCGGCACGATGCCGCTCGACAATCCCGGCGGCTTGAAGGAACAGGAATACATCGACGTCGTGGCGTATCTGCTCAAGGCGAACAACGCCGCGCCCGGCCTCGACTCGCTGCGCGCCGACACCACCGCGCTGCGCGCGCACAAGATCGCCGTCCGAGCACCGTAGCCGACGCAGCACTTTCCTCGAGGACAGGTTCGCATGCAGCGCATTGCCCAGTCGCCGGTCCGGACACTCGCCGTCGCGCTGCTCGCGCACGCGACATTCGTCGCGACACTCGCCGCGCCGGCCGCCGCTCAGGCCAACGTCGCGCCGACGAACGACGCGCCGAATCCCTACACCACCATCGCCGGTTGGGCGAAGATGCCCGAGGGCCGCAGCTGGGGCTCGACGAGCGCGGTGGACATCGACCGCGACGGCACGAGCATCTGGGTGGCCGAGCGGTGCGGCGCGAACAACTGCGTGGGCTCGTCGCTCGATCCCGTGCTCAAGTTCGACGCGTCGGGCACCATGGTGGCGCACTTCGGCGCCGGGATGATTCTGTCGCCGCACGGCATCACCGTGGACCGGCAAGGCAACGTGTGGGTCGTGGACTGCGCGTGCACGATCGGCGGCGGCGGTCGCCGAGGTGCAGCCGCGCCACCGCCCTCGGGTCCGCCCGCCGGCCACCAGATCTTCAAGTTCAGCCCCGACGGCAAGCTGCTGATGACGCTCGGCAAAGCGGGCGGCGCCCGCGAGCCGGACTACTTCATGGAGCCGAACGCGGTGCTCGTGGCGCCGAACGGCGACATCTATGTGGCCGAAGGCCACTCGTCGCGCCCGGCCACCGATTCGACGCCGGCAAGCCCCGCGCGTGTGTTAAAGTTCTCGAATGATGGAAAGCTCATCGCCTCGTGGGGCAAGTGGGGCAAAGGTCCGGACGACTTCGACCAACCGCACGCGTTGGCGATGGACTCCAAGGGCCGCCTGTTCGTCGGCGATCGCGGCAACAACCGAATCAAGATCTTCGATCAGAGCGGCAAGCTGCTCGACACCTGGTACCAGTTCAGCCGGCCGAGCGGAATCTTCATCGACGCGAAAGACAACATCTACGTGGCGGATTCGGAGTCGGGGTCGGTGAACAAGCCGCGGACGGACTGGAAGCGAGGTATTCGCGTCGGGAGAGTCGCGGATGGGAAAGTGACGGCGTTCATACCCGATCCGGCGGAGAATCCGCCGAGCACGAGCTCGGCGGAAGGTGTCGCCGTCGACAAGAACGGCGTGATCTACGGGGCGGAAGTAGGGCAGAAGGCGCTCAGGCGATACCAAAAGCAGTAAAGAGCTCGAAGCTGGCAGCCAGCTCGAAGCTGGCAGCCAGCTCGAAGCTGGCAGCGGGACAGCTCACAGCTCGACGCTGGGGCTGGCCGTATTTCGCCGGTGGCCAGCATCGCGACCCGGAAAGCCAGCCCCAGCAGCGAGCTGCGAGCTCATGAGCTGCCAGCTCCGAGCTACGATCGCGGCGAATACGACAAACGGCGCGGAGACTTTCGTCTCCGCGCCGTTTTTCCGTTCCGGTGGCCCCTACTTCCTCGGCAACGTCAACGCGATCAGCGAGGTGTTATCGCCCGCTCCCGTCGCGAACACGATGTACTGTTTCCCCTGATGCAGGAACGTCATTGGGACCGCGCTGTTCACCGACGGAATCGGTACCGCGCCCACCTGCTTCCCCGTCGCCTTGTCGAACGCGTAGAGCTTCGGGCCAGCCGGAGCTCCGGCACCGCCGGCACCGCCGGCACGGCCTCCGCCTGCGCCGCCACGGCCCGCTCCTCGCCCTCCACCACCGCCGCCGCCGCGACCGGTGCCATGAATGACGAGCGTCTTCGTCGTGATCACTTCCGGCTGCCCGCCGAGCGCGGGGATCTTCGGCAGCGTGACACCGGCGAAGAGCGGATCATTGCTCGTGACTTCGCGCCACTGATTGCCGTTCGGCACCCACCACTTCTTGATTCCGCTGTTCATGTCGTACGCCGTGATGCCGCCGTATTCTTTCGGCTTGATGATCGACACGTTGCCGATCGTCGTCGCGGCAGGCACTCGGCTAAAGCCGCTCCCGCGCCCGGCGCCGTCGGCAGGCGGGGTGTAGCCCGGCGGCGGAGCGGGTGCGCCGATCAAGCCACAGCTATCGTGCGGCGACGTGTAGTTCAGCTCCGAGCACGGATCCTTCGCGACGGCGATGGTGCTCATGCCCGACTGGCCGCCGACGTAGATCATGCCCGTCTCGGGATCGGCCGCGGTTCCGCCGTCGATGTTCACACCGCCGGCCGCGCCCGGCGCGTACCAGGAGCAGTTGGTCGCCGTTGGTCCGTTCTTTCCCTTGCTGTTCGCGGGCGACGCGGGAATGAAGTACGGGCCCATGCGGCACCGCTGCGCGAGCTTGAGCGCCGAGTCCTTGATCGCCGGCGTGTAGTCGATCAGGTCCGTCGCCAGCAGTCCCTGCTGCGAGTAGGGCTCGGGCTTGGTCGGGATCGGCTGCGTGGCCGACGTCTGTTCGCCGGGCACCTCACTCTGCAGCACGGGCGTCTCGACGATCGGCCAGATCGGCTGGCCCGTCACGCGATCGAGCACGTAGACGAAACCCTGCTTCGTGGTCTGCGCGAGAATTTTGCGCGGGCGGCCGTCGATGGTGACGTCGAGCAGGTTCGGCGCCATCGGCGTGTCGTAGTCCCAGATGTCGTGATGCACGAACTGGTAATGCCACTTGCGGAGGCCTGTCTTCGTGTCGATCGCGACGACGCTGTTGCCGAACAGGTTGTCGCCCGGACGATGGCCGCCGTATTCGTCGGTCAGCGGCATGCCGACCGGGATGTAGACGAGCCCGAGCTCCGGATCGGCGGAGTACGTCGCCCACGGATCGTTCTTGCCCACGCCGTCGGTGCCGATCTTCGAGCCGTTCTTCCACGTGTCCGCGCCGAACTCGCCGGGCTGCGGAATGAGATTGAACTTCCAGAGCTGCTTGCCCGAGTGGATGTCGAACCCGCGGATGAAGCCCGGAATGTTGTGCTTGCGAATGGGGTAGTAGCCGTGGATCGACGAATTGCCGACGATGATCACGTCGCCGACGACGATCGCCGGCGAGCTGTTCGCGATCTGGCCGTTCGACGGATCGATGCCCTTGGTGCCGTCGGCGCCCGTCTTCGTGACGGCGTTCCACTTCTCGCCCGGCTTCGCCTTCCGCAACGGCGCGGCTTCGCTCACCTGCAGCGGCCCCGAGTCGTCGACGGCGAGCGCGACGAACGGATAGCCGAGTCCGAGCTCGAGGTCGACGACGCCGTTCGTGCCGAACTTCGGGTCGCCGAGTCCAGTCTTCGCGTCGATCGACGCGAGATGATAGCCCGGCGTGATGACGACGACGCGTTCCTGGTTGCCGTCGGTCCAGTAGGCGAGGCCGCGGCCGGCGAACTGGCGCGGCGCCTTCTGCCAGCGGATGCCTTCGTCGAGGCTCCACTGCCAGAGCGTGGTGCCGTTGGTCGGGTCGACGGCGAACGCCCTGCGGCGCGTAGTCGCGACGGTGAAGATGCGGCCGTTCGCGAAGAGGGGCGTGGTGCGATAATACTCGTCCTCGCCGTACTTGCCGGCGTCCCACTTCCACGCCACCTGGAGCGAGTCGAAGTTGGCGGCGTTGATCTGGTCGAGCGCGGAGTAGCGCGTGCTATACGCGTCGGCTCCCCAGTAGCGCCACTCGCCGGGCTTGTTGCCGCGCACGAGCGCCGCGCCCTGCTTCGCGCTCGATGCGGGCGGGTGCACGAGCACCGCGATCGCGGTGGCGCCGAGCACGCCGGCGAGAGTGGCCATTCCAATCCTGCGCCGCCTGACCAATCGTGGCGTCATGGTTTCTTCCTCTTTGCGGTGGTGGAGCTGCTGGCAGAAGCCTTCTTGGTCTCGATGCGAAAGCGCTTCAACGAATCCGCATCGGGGTACAGCTCGTCCTCGCCGGTCGGCAACGCGTTCATCTTGAGCAGATAGGCGACCACGTCGGCGACGTCCTCGGGCGCGAGACTTCCGGGATCATTCTTCGGCATCCTGGTGCCAACGAACACGAACAGATCGGAGAGCGGTTTGCCGCGCCAGAACTTGGCGAACGTCGCGCCGGTGTGCGACTCCGCGGCGTGGCACGACTTGCAGCTCCCCGCGTACACGTTCTTTCCACGGCTCGCCTGCTCCGCGGTGTAGACACCGACCAACGTGGTCAGCCCGGCGGGCGCCGAGACGCCTTTCGTGGCTGCGTGTTGGGCGGTCGACGTACGCATCGGCGCGATAAGCATGCACGCGATGAGGGCGGGCGTCCACCTCCGGTGTCGCGGAAAGGGGCGCCGGTCAATTGGCGTGCGCGTTGAAGTCATTGCGGTCAATTGCTTCTAAACTGTTTCTTTGATCTGTTTCAACTCGAACAGGCGCGCCGTTTCGTTCTCGGCTTCGACTTTCGCCGTGCGACTCGGCCCAATGAGCCGCCCGTACAGCTCGAACATCGCCCAGGCCGCTCCCGCGATGACGAGCAGCAACATGAGCCCGCGCATGGCGCTCGCGGCCAGAGCGGCGTCGAAGACCGGTATTTGGAATCGGTACTCCCGCAACACCGCGCCGCGGCTGAGCATCCAATGCCACGCCGTGTGCGCCACGATCGCCGACAGGATGATCGTTCCCATACGCTCGGCCACGACGTGCTTGAACGCCCAGCTCAATGCCGGCACGGCGAGCGCGATGACGAGCAGCTGGCCGAGCTCCACCCCGACGTTGAACGAGACGAGCGACGTGAGCAGATGCGCGCCGGCGAACTGCATCGACTCGCGCAGCGCGAAGGAGAAGCCGAAGCCGTGCACCAGTCCGAAGCCGAAGGCGATGATCCACCGTCGCTCGAGCTTCGCGCCCACGATGTTCTCGAGCGCCATGTAGACGATCGACAGCGCGATCAGCACCTCGATGAGCGGGGGGAACCAGAGCGCGTCGGGCGCGAAGCCGTAGGCCGAGGCGAGCAGCGTGATCGAGTGCGCGACCGTGAACGACGTGATGATCGCGACGAGCGGCCGAATCTTCCGGAAGGGGATGACCAGGCAGAAGATGAACAGCAGGTGATCGATGCCGTCGAGAATGTGCTCGAAGCCGAGCCGCACGAAGCGCAGCGCGGCTTGATGCCAGCGCGGGTCGAGGCGAATCAGCCCCGGATCGCCCACGTACTCGAACGCACGCTCGGCGCCGTTCGGCGGCACGAAGCGCAGCACCGTCGTGGTACGAACGCCCAGGCGCGCGAAGGCCGGGTCGATGGAGAAGCGCGAGCGGTCGGAGGCGATGGGGTACTCGAGCACCACGTCGAGCATCGCCTGCTTCCACATGAGCTGCGTCTCCGGCGGCAGCGGCAGGCCGGTCACGTGGGAAACGGCGCCCGCATAGTCCGCGAACGAGCGGTCGGAGGGCAGCGAGACCTGCGTCGCGACGATGCGCGGCGCGGGGAGCGGCGCGTCGTTCTCGTATAGCGTGACGTCGTCGGCCAGCCAGACCTTCGCGGCGTCGTGCAGGAGCGGCGCGGCGGCCTCGAAGTCGAGATAGCCCGGACCCCGAGCCGGGAAGTTGACGTCGCGCATCGCCTCGAGAGGCACGCGGAGCACCAGCCGGAGCGTGTGCCCTTCGGGCTTCACGAAGGCGAGGACGGTGACCCGGCTGGGGATGTCGTGCGCGAACGGCGTACCCGGCAGTGCGAGCACCAGCGCGAACGCGATCGACAACGTCACACCTAGACGGATCAGACTCCGGCGGGATAGAATCACGCACGATAATACACCGCGGGATTGGCGTGCGCACGGTGGAACGGGTTCGTACGGTTGGTCCGGGCTCGAAAGCGCCGCCGCCTCAAGGAGATCTCAATGAAACGTCGCACCCTACTCGTCGGCGGCAGCCTCGTTCTGTCGGCCGGCGCTGTCGCACTCGCGCAGGTCCGCCCCGGCGCCGACCGCGGCAGAGCCAAGCCGCCCGGCTCCGCACAGGCGCCGACGTTCGAAGTCGAGATGCTCTGGCCCAAGCCGATGCCGAACCACTGGATCCTCGGCTCGGCCACCGGCGTCGCGGTCGATTCGCGCGACCACATCTACGTCGTGCATCTCACCGACAGCTTCAATGCGCGCACGGAGAGCGGCTCGGGCACCAACCCGCCGACGAGCGAATGCTGCACGCCCGCGCCGAACGTTCTGGAATACGACGCGGCCGGCACGCTCGTCGGACACTTCGGCGGCCCCGGGCAGGGCTACGACTGGCCGGCGGCGAACGCCGGAATCGCCGTCGACGACAACGGCAATCTCTGGATTGGCGGCACGGGCGGATCGGACACGCGCATCCTCAAGTTCGGGCGCGACGGAAAGTTCATCGCGCAGTTCGGCAAGGCCGGCGCGCCGCTGGCGACGCAAGCCGGCGGCGGACGCGCGGCCGACACCGCGTACGCCG